>JAGOKN010000130.1 GCA_017994575.1 Nitrosomonas sp. | reverse complement strand
AAGGTGTGCTCAAGGCGGTTGAAAACGTCAATACCGAAATTTCTGAGACATTGATGGGACTTGATGCCATCGATCAAAGCTTCATTGACCAGGCACTGATCGATCTTGATGGCACTGCGAACAAATCTAGATTCGGTGCCGATTAGAGTGACTTTGATCAGAATGGAACTAGCACGTTGACCGAAACATTTGCCTCCATTGAAATGGCGAAATGCGTCGGTGAAACCGAAGATACTACGATTGTAGACATCGCGGTCGCCACCAATGCCTTGCAAATTAAAATCGGCAGAAAGAGAAAGGTACGCACAGCACAGAATTTAATCCTGATATGCCCCCGATCATCGGTTTAATTACCGAATGGCGGACTCGTGGTGGAATATTAGATTGGCTATCCGATTATATATTACGGCGACCGCGAAACGGACATCGCTATGACCGAACTTTTAGGCGGTTTCCCAGCCGATTTTTATTCTGTTTACCGGCATGATTATCCTTTGGATTCCGGTTAAAATATACGAAAAATTATTTATATTTATTATTAACTCGCAATAAATTAGGAGAAAATTAGAATGTCGCAAAAACACCCGGTTATCGCTGTTACCGGATCATCGGGTGTAGGTACCTCAATAGTGAAAAACTACTTTGAGCATATTTTTCATCATGAGAATCTCAACTATTTTTTAGGGAGCCATAAATTCAAGAAATCGAATATTAAAGAAAAGGCCAAAATGCTTTTACGCAAATTGGCCTTCGAATGACACCTATCATGTTTCTTAATCGGTATAACTACTCTGGAACAGTAGTCATATCACAACACAACAGGATTTTTTATTATAGCAACAATAAATTTAAATGTCGCAAAAACACCCTGTTATTTCAATTACCGGATGTCCGGTAAGAATACCCAAGCGGTTAAAAACAGTTATGAACATTTTTTAACCATGAGCACCACAATTATTTTTAGGGGGCAATTAATTCAAAAAATCGAATACAAGGACTTTTACACAAATTGGCTTTTGAATGACACATATCATGCTTCTTAACCGGCAAGACTACTCTGGAACAGTAGTCATATCACGATACATCGGGAGGTGTATAAATGGTACTTTTAATGTTGTTTTTGATAATTCAATTAACGAAAAGGATTATCGACAAAAAGAAAGGTAAAAATTCTCGGATTCTCAAATTCTTATTATTTTTGTTTGCGATACTAAGTTTAATTCTATTCAGAAAATAATTTAGGAGGTTAGCTATCCCAAAAGGGGCTTTGTGTTAAGGCAGAGCTCCCTTTTTAATATATTCAAGCACCAGATCAGTTTATCCACTCAATCCCCTCTTTCTTATTATTCACAATCTCCCTTAATGCATTGATCAAACTTGAATGTTTGTTTCTAAATCGACAAAAAAGACTCCTGCACAACCTCCCCTGCCAATGCAATACCAACTAAAATAGAGTCAGTTAAAAAACAGTTGGAGCAAAAGATGCAGATGAGTTTTGGAACACTGGAATTGTCAAAGCGATTGAAGCGAGACAGTGTACTGATGAAGATTGATGCCTTGAGATTTTTGCAAAACTATCTACTTCTGCTGCAGATTCTTAGAAATCCAGCTCAATGTTGAAATTCACCGGTAACTTCAGGAACCATGGCTTAATCACACCTCACTAATGCTTGCGTTTTCGCGAGTGTTTTTTCTCCCTCGCGCATGATCTCTTTCGCTTTACTCAAGATACCTGAATGAGCAGCTTTTAAAGAAAGCAAATCATTGCTTGCAGAAGTAGCTAGCACCTGATATTGCTCCAAAACTTGCTTTTCATCACCTGGCATAACACTTAAGTTTGGTAGAGAAAACTTGCGATCTTTAATTGCTTGATCTAAGGCATGAGCCGCTTGTTTAATCTTTGTAGCCAAAGGTTCAACATTCAAAAGACGTTTCTCTAACTCTTCGAATTGATTCATAAATTCATTATGGGCATAACCGAGCCTTGAATCATAGCTATGCGCCATTCTGGAATTATAATCGTAATCTACTACTGAATTAGCCTGATAGCAGGTCATCGGACGGAGGGAGGCATTACCTCTTAATTCAGCGAAATCATCTTCAAGATCCTGAAGTGCAAATTGCTCATCTTCTAATGCAGATTTTAAATCATCAAGATTCTGCTTAATTCTAGTAGACTTGGCTGTATTAATAGCATCAGAAAGAGTTTCGGCAAGTTTCGTTAATTTTTGTTTCTCACTCTGAATAGCATTTAGTTCTTCTTGCTGCTGCTTATGAATAGCAGCAAGTTCTTCTTGCCATTGCTTTAGCAATAGATTGTAGTAATCTCCAGTCGCAGGGAGAAAAGTTACATTTGATATGCTCCCTGAATCAGTTGGGAACATAAGCATAATCTTCTCTCTTTGTTTTCTGCCATTTATTACACTATCTTCAAGAAATTTGGTGGAAATTAATGTAATCGCATTTCCGTCAGTTGTTCCTCTCAATATCAAAGTATTACTCTTCGTACTTCCGCGACCATTAGGCATAACAATAATTAAGGAACCAGACACAGAATCTTTAGTTTGAGTTAAAACAAGATGCATTATCTTGTGAGGTCTAGAATCTGCTAAAAATGAGCCAGTAAACAAGCTCTGACCATAACTAGCTGCTAAGTTACTAATCATTAGAAGATAAAAAAATATTCCAAACAATACTAGTTTTCTCAAAGCAATTCCTCTATCAGAAGCATGCAGAAACATGAAAGGATTATCCTGAACCACTTCAGTCGTCAATAAAAGGTACCCTTACTCATAACAAGTTGCCGCCTCCACAACTTCTTCAGTGGCATTCTCAAGAATTTTTAACCAGCACACGATCAGCTGCCAATCCGTGCCTGCTTTCGCCGCCGAAATTCATTTCGATCAATTAACTTCGCAGTACCCACATCAATTTCGACAAGGCGGCGCGGAATTTCCTTCTCCCAAGCTTTTGAGGCATCTGCATCATCGGGTGCATCCAGGCTTTTAACCAAAGCATGCGCCAACTCGGCACGTTCTGCTTCCGGTAACATGAGCGCTTCGGAACGAAGCTTGTTCAATATTTCAGTTTTCAGGAGTACTCCGTAGAAATACAATCAATCCCTATAATATCTAACTTCTTATCGGTCAATCAAAAATCCCGTCAAATCGTTCCACCATTCTCCAGCCATTCGCGGCAATCCGGAGTCAACGCACGACCGCAAGCGATGTCATAGAGCGCTAGCTCTTCGTCAGAGAGTATGTCGCGCCAGCGGTTATTGGTACCTTTGTGCATAAAGGTCTCCGCGCCGCCCTTCCAGAACTTACCGCCTCCCGGTGCATACAATTCGCCTTGGCGTTTCATCTCTTGAAAGGATATCGCTTTGATGATGCCGTCCCATGCCTGATCGGGCACATCGATTTCCAGAAATGCAGCGATGCGGCGAACCTCACGTTCGGTATCCGCCAGCATGTCGCTGTAGTGGAATAACTGAATGTTGGGCAGGTGACGGAAATTCCACCAGGACTGAACATTGGATAGATGCGACCAGTACGGCCAGCCGTCGGTTTCCCATGCAAATGAACCGCGGGTTATCCAATTTCGCCAAAAAGCATGGATATCATCCGGTGCGGGCGGAAGTTCATCCCCCATGCGTCCGGGCAGCATATTCAGCAGCATCAGCATTTCTTCCTTCATGCCGACATAGTGATTCCACAACGACATAAAAACATCACGGGCATCACGGGCAATATAGAGATACTTGATCTTTTCGCTATAAGGCACGCCATCAAGCGGCAGATGCGTCTTGATAAAGCGGCGATGCTGCTGCGCCTTCAGATTATTCAAAATCCCTTCGAGTGGAATAATCCGCATATCCAGCCACGGCGACATTACCGTAGGCGGCGCCGGGAAATTCCCGTCCGGGAAGAGCAGATGCGCAACAATCGCTTGCGTCCACGTCGTGCCGGCTTTGTAGGACGTTGCGATGACGATATCATCAGCGCGTGATTCAAAATAATCCCAGCGCGTACTGTCAAAATGGTGATTCTGGTAAATATGCGTGCGTTGGGGTAGATTCAGCATGTTTCTGACCTGTTATAAAATGACGGTTGGTTAACTTACAAGGACGCTCTCGATTTAGCAAGCGCCTGCAGCGTATACAGATAGCATAATGAGTAAAAAATCTGCGCCCGGCTTAATATCCGCATAGTTTGTTTTTATCCCAGCCAGCCAGTCACTCCTCCGGCACCACTCTTGGCCGCCGGTTGTTATCGAGAGCCACGTAAGTCAATACGGCTTCGGTCACTTTGATGCAGACCTCTTCTCCGCCTTCGCGCACGCCGCGCTGGGCGTATACCGAAACACCGACAGTAATCGAAGTATGTCCCACTTTAATAATTTCAGCATAGAGGCTGACGAGATCGCCGACAAATACGGGTTGCTTGAATACAAAGGAATTGACCGCCACCGTTGCAACCCGACCGCGCGCGCGCCGGATAGCCGGGATGCTGCCCGCCATATCCACTTGCGACATGATCCAGCCGCCAAAAATGTCGCCAGCATGGTTGGTATCCGCTGGCATCGGTACCACGCGCAATATGGGCTGGCCTTCCGGCAAGCAGACATGAAGGGAGGCATCATTCGGTATGTTATGCATGTAAAGCTCCTGAGTAGAGACGTGACAAGAATACAATAATCGATCAGTTCAGGTCGGTTTTTCTTTTTTCAAGCAACTCATTCAGAACCGTAAGCATTAATGGCATTTCCCTGCCAAACACAGGACAATAAGACCAAAAAATCATTTTACCTAATGGACATTTATGGAACTCTTATTTGAAGCTGCTGCGCGCTGCTTGATGGCTGGTGAAGTTGAAGAAAAATTGCACTTGACCCAGCAAACGGCACAGGCATGGCGCAATGGTTTATTGTCCCTAGACTGCAAAGACGAGCCTGAGCCGATTGGCGAACCCGGACATCCAGCAAAACCTGTTTTGGTGACCCCTGATCAGGTACCCAGACGTCGTCTCGGTACTCAAGAAGGAATTGCCGCTCTGGTGCATGCAATGGCGCATATCGAATTTAATGCCATTAATCTTGCCTGGGATGCTGTGTATCGTTTTCGTGATCTGCCTGAGTCCTATTATAACGACTGGATAACCGTAGCCCATGAAGAGGCTGATCACTTTCAACTGCTGCGCACGCGCTTGAATGAGCTGGGCACTGACTATGGAGAATTCGCGGCACATAATGGTTTGTGGGACATGGCCAAACGCACGGCCTATGATCCAATGGTGCGCATGGCACTGGTGCCGCGCGTGTTGGAGGCCAGGGGGCTGGATGTGACGCCCGGGATTATCAAACGATTGCGTCAGGTCGGTGACGAAAAAACGGTCGCGGTGCTGGAAATCATTCTGCGGGATGAAGTCGGGCATGTGGCGATCGGATCGCGCTGGTTTAAATACTGTTGCCAACAACGCGGATTGGACTCAGAACAAACGTTCCG
>JAGOKN010000129.1 GCA_017994575.1 Nitrosomonas sp. | reverse complement strand
TAGTCAATTACAACAAACTAAAACATCAACAGGAGGCAAATTACCAACCCAGTCTGGTCGACTTATCCACAGATGCGTAGTATCCTGCGCTCTATTTTCCCCTGGTCAAATTTCAACCGTAATGGGGGGCAATTTTAAACCGGTATCAACACAGCAGCCTTTATTCTAATTAAAACGTTATAAGCAGCATTGGTGTTCTCTTGTGCAATATAATCACCAATTGATTCGCCAGCTTCTGGCGTGCCGAGAGCGGTTTGTTCTTGTACGCGCGATGCATGATTGCGCTCTTGATCTTTTGCTCCAATTGTTTTTTTAACTGCCTCTATTTTAGTCGGTTATTGCATTGGCAAGAGAGGTTGTGCAGGAGTCTTGATTTGCAAATGCTTAACGGGAGTTTTATTCCCAAGCCGCTAGACAGTTTCATCAGAAGCTGGTGGCTAATGATGTAGTAATAAACGTATTAGAGTCCCTTGCGGAACCATCGTTTACAATGAAAATATCGTCTTTACTCTGCAACGTTCTTGCTTCAATTCTCCACAGTAGATTGCTAGTGATGTTGTAATCAAAATTGGCGGATAAACCCCATGTCTTAAACCTGTTGGAAGTACCTGAAGCAATGATCACGCCGTGTTTGTCATCGTAATATTCCGCCCTAATTGCAATAGCGGTTTTTATTGTGGGTGTATATCTCAAAATCATTTCAGGATTGAACCACATATTCATGTTTGAGGAATCTTTGGCTCTTTGCTCTACGCCAATATCAAAACCAATAGTGGTGGAGAGCGCATCACTCAATTTAAAAATTGCGTAGAAATTATGAAAATAGCGCATTCGCCTCGCACTGTCAGACTTGTCACTACCGAGAAAAGTGCTGCTATTCAAGGTTACTCTTGGAGAAGGCTTATAAGTAATCTGGGTGCCGAATGCAGGAATAGTATTTCCATCCACTGGCTTGATGTGCTGCCAGCCATTCAGAACTAATGCGCTTAAAAACCACTTGTCATTGTCAGAGGTATAACTGATTTTGGCACCGGATTCAAAATACGGCGTGTTCTCGGCTGCCAAGCTTCGGGTTAAAGTCCAATTATCTTTTCCCACCGCACTTTCAAAGCCGATATGTGAAGGGAAGACACCGACATCCAGCCACAAGTTACTTCCTCTAGATAACTTTATTCCGGCATTGCCTTCGTAGAAATTTCCCAATATGCCGGGCTCAGCCGCATAATTGGCATTCATGTAGGTACCTGCTGCCAACGCAAGATTGGCCCTGATGCTGTCGGTGGTGTATGACCCCTTTATAGAAGCTAAATTTACCGAAACTTCGTTATTTTTGTTGAAGCTATAGAGAGACGAAGGTTTGGTGTTATCTATTAGGTTATTGAAATCGTAGCTATAATAAGTTTCTGCATAGGCTCCAAAGGTTAATGGAGAAGAGGGGGCATTAATTATAATTTTGTTGCTATCTTGCGGGAAAGCACTTGCGCTTGTCAGCAGACAAGCAACCAACACAATACTTTTCATCTCTATCTTCTAAGCTGCCGTCGAGTATTCCTCTGGAGGCTGTTCAGTTACTTGAGTAACTGAATATAGAAGAAGCAATATAAAAATATCGTAAATAGACAACTCGTAACTATAAAAAATCCGTAAAATTTGTCGCGGATTTTATACACTGCTCAGTGAGTTGGATGAACGCATCGATTGAAGGAATGGTCGCAACTTTTGCTACCTCAAAATTTCTGAGGTCTAAATGTTAACAGCGGCTATGTTGAAGGAAGAGATGCCGCTATATAAGTGACGGAGTAAAAAGAATATTAATTTGATTTTTCCAAGATCAATGGTAAATAGAAATGGTTCTGAGGCTATTGTCTTATACCAGCCGGTAACCAACCCCAAGTTCAGTAAGCAGAAATTCAGGCTGAGCTGGATTACGCTCTAGTTTTTGTCGCAAATGTCCCATGTAAATACGTAGATAATGTGAACGCTCCAAGTAATTGGGCCCCCACACTGCCAGCATAAGTTGATTATGCGTAATTACCCGCCCGCGCGCATTGATGAAAGTCAGTAATAATCGGTATTCAATCGGTGTGAGGTGAATCTCTGTGCCAGCACGCGTTACTATATGTGCTGGAAGATCTACGGTTACATCACCAAAGTGTACTATCGGATTGCTCTGATTTTCATTGTAATGATGTCGCCGCAAGTGTGCCCGAACGCGCGCAACCAGCTCCGGTATACCGAACGGTTTTGTCAAATAATCATCAGCTCCTATGTTAAGCGCTGCGACTTTTTCTTCTTCGCGATCACGAGCGGACAACACGACAATGGGTATTTCCGACCAACCACGAATTTGACGAATGACTTCTTTCCCTTCGAGATCAGGTAAACCAAGATCAATAATGATAAGATCAGGCTGTCTAGTAGAGGCTTCAATTAACCCCCGCGTACCGCTATTGGCTTCTATGACATCAAACTTCTCTGCTTCCAGCGCTATACGTACGAAACGACGAATCTGATTTTCATCCTCGATAATCAGAATTCGAGCTGTTTTCATAACAGCTCTTCTGGTATAGGAGCAATACCAAGTGGCAGCGTCACAGTAAAACGAGCACCACCATTGACTCGATTTTCTGCGAAAATTTTTCCACCATGGGCTTCTACGATTGTTTTACACAGAGCCAGGCCAAGACCAACGCCTGGTTTGTTCGATTCGATTTCTCCACGTGAAAACTTATCAAATATCTTGGCTTCTTGGCCGAGAGGTAAACCAGGCCCATTATCTTCAATCACAATAGTCATCTCATTATTTCCGGCAGTGGCAGAAACCGAGATCATACTGCCAGTAGGTATAAATTTGGCAGCATTATCGAGTAAGTTGACAATGACTCGTTGTATTAAAATTGGATCACATTCACATAAAGATAAGTTGGGAGGAATCGAAATAATTAGTTTCTTTGTGGCAATAACACGATGAAGCTGCATGCAAGCACTACCGACAATCTCCTCTATCGACTGCCAATCCTTTTTCAGCTTCATACCACCGGACTGCAATCGCGCCATATCGAGTAGATTTATGACCAATTCAGTCATTTGTTGCGCCTCATTCCGGATAGCAAGAGCAAGTTCTTTCTGGGTATTTTCTGGGAGATTAGTGTCGGTAAGTGTGCTGGCCAATCCTACCAAAGTGGTCAAAGGAGTTCGTAAATCATGTGAGATCGCTGAAAGTAATGAATTTCGCAACCGCTCTCCTTCCATTGAGACCAACGTATCCTGCGCAACCTCGACATAGTGAACACGCTCCAAAGACAATGCAATTTGTGCCGCGAAAGTGTCGAGCAAGCGCTTCTCCTCCGGTTCGTTAAGAAAAAGAAAATCCTTGGTTTCCAGAACGAGTACCCCGCGAGTACGCATCGGGGCTTTAAGGGGAAGGTAATGTGAAGCGGCTGCAGACAATGTATGTGAACCAAGACCGGCAGGCAATTGATGATCATAAACCCATTGCGCAACAGCGATATCAATTGTTGGTTGAGAGGATGATGTGCCAGCTACTTTGGTTTTCTCTTGACTACTGGGCAGGAGCAACGCTACCGGGGAATTAAATGTTCCACTGACGTGTCGGTTTGCAATCTCGACCACTTGCTCAATGGTTAATGCGCCTGACAACTCTTTAGAAAGAGCTGCCAGTGCTTGGGCGCGTCGTTCGCGTAAATTGGCAATAGTTGCTTCAAATCGTAGTTTTGCTGCAAGCTGTCCGATGGTTAAGGCGATCAGTAGCGTCAAGACGAAAGTGAATAAATATTGCACATCGGAAACAGAAAATGAGAATCGTGGCGGTACAAAGAAAAAATCAAACAACAAAACTGACAGCGCTGCAGTCCATGCGCCGGGACCTCGACCGAATCTGATCGAAATGCCCACAACGGTTAACAACAATATCATGACGACATTCGATAAATCGAAAATACGTAACAATGCTGCAGCTAATAGGGTCGTTATTCCACAAGCAATAGTAGCCCACGCATAGTTCTGCCATTTAATCGTGCCAGGTTTGGTTTCCCGGTTCTTAATTCGAGTAGGCTTCTCATTGCCAGCAACCACATAAATGTCAATGTCGGGTGAAAATCGAGCTAGTGCATCGATAAAACGAGGACGCCAATGCTGAAACCAAGGTAAATCCACCGGTCGGCCAACGACTAGCTTACTGGCGTTCCGGCTTTGTGCATAAGCAACCAATGTTGTAATCAAATCACTGCCAGCTAGCGTTGCCGTTTCTGCGCCGAGCTCTTCAGCTAACTTAAGATGATCAAGAATACGTTGTCGGTCAATCTTAGATAGACGCTGAAGTGCAGGTGTTTCAACATATACTGCGTGCCAATCAGCTTTTAGCTCATTTGCCAGACGAGCAGCGCTGCGCACCAGTTTATTACCCAGAGGATCCGGGCCAATACAAGCAATAATACGTTCACGCGTCTGCCAAACATTAGCAATTGCATGATCTGCTCGATAGGCTCGCATTTGTGAATCAACACGATCTGCCGTGCGCCTTAAAGCGAGTTCGCGCAGTGCAATCAGATTACCCTTACGAAAGAAATTCTTGGCAGCCTGTTCGATTTGCTCGGGCACATAGACTTTGCCTTCTCTAAGTCGCTCCAATAGCTCGTCAGGTGGCAGATCAACTAAGGTCACATCATCTGCGTTATCAAGAAAACGATCTGGAACCGTTTCCCAGACACGGATGCCGGTAATGCTGCCAACAACATCATTTAAACTCTCAAGATGCTGAACGTTCAGCGTAGTATAAACATCAATCCCACTTCCCAAGAGCTCGTCAACATCCTGCCAGCGTTTCGTGTGCCTCGAGCTTTCAATATTTGTGTGCGCGAGCTCATCAATGATGATTAACTGCGGTGCCCGTTGCAATGCAGTGTCGATATCGAACTCAAGCAGTGATTTTCCTCGATATTTAATTTCATGTAGTGGCAATATGGGAAGCTTTTCCAGAAGCTTCATGGTGTCGCTGCGTCCATGGGTTTCAACTACACCGATAATGACGTCAATCCCTTCAGCTAACCGTTGTTGAGCGGCATTCAGCATGGTGTAGGTTTTGCCTACTCCAGCACAGGCACCGATGAAGATTTTTAGCTTGCCGCGCTGCGCAGCAATCTCCTCTTTCTTGATTTCTGCTAACGGATAATCCGGATCAGGATGCTCATCAGTCATTATTTTTCCAATGCATCAAGGGCTAAGTTAAAGCGTAAAATATTGACACGCGAATCACCTAATACACCCTACGGTGTTTCAATCGATTGATCAACCAGTGATTTGACTATTGCCGTATCAGTGTTACGCGCTGCTGCTGCACGTTCGACTTGGTAATACGCTGCGGCGGGTGAAATATGTGAGTCTAATCCACCCGCGGATGTAGTGTATCCCTCCAACCCCACCACCTACCCACATTCCTTCAACAATGCTTCAATAGCCTCTGGTGCGAACGGCAGCAATTCATCGATCCGGCTGTTAGGCCAGGTGGGGAGTTTATCGAGGGTGTCGG
>JAGOKN010000043.1 GCA_017994575.1 Nitrosomonas sp. | reverse complement strand
AGCAAGAAGCTGAAAAGCTGATGAAAAAAATGAAATCAGGCAAAGCATTTGACCTGGATGATTTCAAGGCACAGTTTCAGCAAATGAGAAATATGGGGGGCATGAGTGCCTTAATGGATAAATTACCTGCTCAACTGAGCCAGGCAGCACAAAATGTAAAAGTCGACGACAAAATAATCAACCGAACCGAAGGCATTATTAATTCGATGACCAAACAGGAGCGTGCCAAGCCCGAGATCCTTAAAGCATCACGCAAACGCCGAATTGCTGCAGGAGCAGGCGTTTCCGTACAGGAAGTCAATCGTTTGCTCGCTCAGTTTGAGCAAGCCAAGAAGATGATGAAAATGATGAACAAAGGCGGCATGGCAAAAATGATGCGCGGATTAAAAGGAATGCTTCCACGCCTGCATTAGCAAAAACTTTAACAGGCCGTTAAAAAACATTTTCGAGGTAGCCGATACAAGGCAGATACAGGCGAAAAAGCACAGTTTATGTGTAATAAATGAGCATTTTGATGCCCATTTTTAACACCTTAGCGGCAACGCAGATAGTTTTTCAACAGCCTGTAGAGCCTTACAGTTAAATGTAAACCTGTAATAATAACTGTAATGCACGCCTTTCTAGTGCCTTCAGTGTTTGCCTGTACTACCAAAGCCATCCTCACCCCGATGGCTTTGATCAAAACTATCCACTTTATTGAACTCGACTTGTACGACAGGAACAACGACAAGCTGCGCAATGCGTTCTAATGGATTAAGACGGAAAACCGTTTGACCTCGATTCCAGCAGGAAACAAAAATCTGTCCTTGATAATCAGAATCGATTAAGCCCACTAAATTTCCCAATACAATTCCATGCTTGTGACCCAATCCAGAGCGCGGCAGTACCAACGCAGCCAATCCAGTATCATCAAGATGTATTGCAATACCGGTGGGAATAAGACAAGTTTCACCCGGATGAATATTTATCGCCTGTTCAATACAGGCTCGCAAATCCAAACCCGCCGAGCCCGGTGTCGCATAAGCAGGAAGCTGTTCCTGTAAACGTTGATCAAGAATTTTAATATCAATTTTTCTCATAAATGTGGATCAGTATTTGTTTATTTAGGATTCATAAGTGCGTTGATATGCATTATTAAATGGCGTGCTTGCTCAGTTTTGGATGCTTTGGGGAGAAAATGCCGGCCAGTATCGTCCAATAAAATTAATTCACTCTCATCAGACCCGATGGCATCCTGGGCCCAATTGGCCACTAATAGTGGTAATTTCTTCTTGCGCCGTTTGGCTTCCGCATTTTTCTCGAGGTGTTCTGTTTCTGCTGCAAAGCCAACACAAAAAGGTGGTTTGGGCAAATTGGATACCGTCATGAGAATATCTGGATTTGGAGTAAGCTCAAGCGATAGATTTTGATCAGATTTCTTTAATTTTTGCTGGCTAATGTTAGCTACGCGATAATCTGCAACTGCAGCAACGCTGATAAATATGTCAGTGCGTGCTATTTCTGCCTGTACGGCATTCAACATATCCACCGCACTCACTACACGAATGAATTTGTCTACCGCAGGGGGCGCTAAGCAAGTTGGCCCCGAAACAAGGATAACTTGCGCGCCCGCTTCCACTGCAGCTTGAGCAATCGCATACCCCATTTTTCCTGAGCTGCTGTTTGTGATGCCGCGAACGGCATCGATTGCTTCAAAAGTGGGCCCCGCTGTTACCAAAACCGTTTGACCTTGCAGTATACCGCCTTGAAAAAAAGCTTGAACAGCTTCCATCAACTCACAAGCCTCCAACATGCGCCCCATACCTACCTCGCCACAAGCCTGCTCGCCACTGGCTGGACCTACAATGTTTACACCATCCTGTCGCAAAATAGACAAATTACGTTGGGTCGCAGGATTCTCCCACATCTGTCGATTCATGGCGGGAGCCAGCATCAAGGGACAATCACGAGCCAGGCATAAAGTAGTCAGTAAATCATCCGCCATGCCATGAGCCAGCTTAGCCATAAAATCTGCGCTGGCAGGTGCCACCAAAATTGCATCAACATTGCGCGAAAGGTTGATATGCGCCATATTGTTGATAGCGGTTGCCTCCCACAGATCCGTATAAACAGGGTTGCCGGTTAACGACTGAAAGGTTATGGGGCCGACAAACTGACACGCGGACTGCGTCATTACTGGTTGCACATCCATGCCGGCTTGCGTCAACAAACGCGCCAATTCAGCCGCCTTATAAGCTGCGATTCCTCCCGTTACACCGAGTAATAAACGCCTTGTTGTGACTGAAGCCGCGCATGTTGTCATATAGTCATCGCATTTAGAATTTATCTGCAAAACCGCATTTCATTGATCTTTTGAAAATCGACAAAAAATCGTCATAGTAGATTTCTCCATTGATTCAATTTCAGTGTCTTGAATGCCGTATCAAGCAAACAGGAGAATATCGCATCACATTCCTTGAAGACTAACTGGCATCCGTACTTACAAAGCTTATTTTACATGACTAACCTATCATTCACATCTTATGGCTATACCTGATTGGCCCATCACTGAACGGCCTCGAGAAAAATTATTGCAAAAAGGTGTCGTCAATCTCTCAGACACGGAACTGCTTGCCATCTTCCTGCGCACAGGCACCATCGGAAAAAGCGCTGTAGATCTTGCCAGAGAATTACTGTCCCATTTTGGTAGCTTAACCAATGTGTTTGCTGCCAGCCAAGATAGCTTTTGTCAATTGCCAGGCATGGGAATCGCAAAATATGCACAACTACAAGCTGTGTTAGAAATGGCTCGCCGCGCATTGGGAGAAGAGCTTAAAAGCGGAAACGTCATGAATTCCCCTGAGTTGGTTAGAGATTTTCTCCGCTTAAGTTTAGCGCACAAACAGCACGAAGTTTTTATTGGTATTTTTCTCGACGCCAAGAATCACACCATTGCCGTTGAAGAATTATTTAGCGGCACATTGACGCAAACCAGCGTTTATCCAAGAGAAGTCATCAAGCGTGCTTTGTATCATAATGCCGCCGCTATGATTTTTGCGCACAACCACCCTTCCGGTGTGGCAGAGCCTAGTCATACCGACAAAATACTTACCCAATCCCTGAAGCAAGCACTTGCCATGGTAGAAATCAAAGTATTGGACCATTTTATTGTCGGCAACGGAACTGCAATGTCATTTGCCGAGCATGACTTAATTTGACATTATTCAATCCAAAATGATTAATTTCCAACAATCTTTGCACTACTTATAAATTTCCACCGGTGTCCCTGCGTTCACCAGATCAAACAACTCCAATAAATCCTTGTTGCGCATTCGGATGCATCCGATAGAACCAGGTTTACCCATTTCCGCACTGTCCGGGCTACCATGAATATAAATATATCGCCGCATGGTATCCACGGATCCCAGGCGATTAAAGCCCGGTTCGCAGCCGGACAACCATAAAATGCGCGTGAGTATCCAATCCCGTTTAGGAAATTGTTTGCCTAATTCCGGACTATAGATTTCGCCAGTAGACCGCCGTTTGATAAACACACTATTGATTGCCTGCCCGGCGCCAATCTTGGCGCGGATAACATGTTTTCCCAGTGGTGTACAGAAACTGCCATTTTCCTGTCCAGTTCCATTTTTTGCCGATGAAATTGAATATTGCTTGATGATGGCGCCCTGCCCGTCTAACAGGTCAAGTTGTTGCAGTGCAATACTGATATTAATTTTCATGATCACCTTGACTGGCGGTATTTCGTCTTTGTGCAAAAAAATTCTTAAGCAACATGCTGGCTTCTGTTGACATGATTCCTGTGGTTACTTGCATATGGTGATTCAGTCGTGTTTCGGATGGCAAATCGATAACGCTACCACAGGCTCCTGTTTTCGGATCAGTCGCTGCGTATACCAAGCGTTTAATGCGTGCATGAAAAATTGCACCGACACACATCACACAGGGTTCCAAAGTGACATACAAAGTGCAATCCAGCAGGCGATAATTCGCCAGATTCTTCCCAGCATCCCGCATTGCAACCACTTCCGCATGTGCCGTAGGGTCTGCTGCGGTGATTGAACGATTGAACCCGCGCCCGACAATCACGCCACTCTGCACTACCAGTGCCCCTACCGGCACTTCACCGTTTTCTTGCGCCTGCTGAGCAAGTTGCAATGCAATCTGCATAAAATTCATGTCTTCATCAACTTTCAACATGCTTCTGAATTCTTTATAAATAATATTTTTAATGGATAATTCATTGCTATAGGGCATGGCGCTTGTTCTTCGATGATTTTATGTTACATTGCGCGAGTTATGTTTTACCGGCTGCTTTAAAAAAAGCAGATTTTGTAAGCCAGCGATTCTAATCTTCTAACCTCTAATTTCTAATGATTACTCAGGCCCAATCCCAACTGCGCACCATCCGCGATCTATTGCGCTTTGCCGTCAGTCAATTCAATCAAGCCAGCTTGCACTTCGGGCATGGTTGCGCCAATGCTTATGACGAAGCGGCTTATCTTATTCTGAAAACCTTGCATTTGCCACTGGATCAATTGGAACCATTTTTGGATGCACGCTTGTTAGATGATGAATGCAAGCAAGTGCTGACCATGATTGATCGCCGTGTCACGCAGAGAACGCCTGCGGCCTACTTAACTCGTGAAGCTTGGTTGGGAGATTATAGTTTTTATGTTGATGAGCGTGTCATCATTCCACGCTCATTCATTGCGGAATTATTGCAAACACAGCTTTCACCCTGGATCACTGATCCGGATGCCATTTTTTCCGCACTCGATTTGTGCACAGGATCAGGCTGCTTGGCGATTCTCATGGCGCATGGTTTTCAGAATGCGCACATAGATGCCATTGACATTTCCACCCAGGCTCTTGAAGTGGCTCATAAAAACGTTCAGGGCTATGGCTTGGAAGATAGAATACAACTCATTGAATCCAATTTATTTTCAGCCTTATCGGAAAAGAAATATGATTTAATCATCAGCAATCCTCCCTATGTCAATGCAGCATCAATGGCAGAATTGCCGCAAGAATACCAACATGAACCACACAATGCCTTGGCAAGCGGTTTAGATGGCTTGGACGCAACTCGCCTCATTCTTCGAAATGCCGTCCAATATTTGACAGACGATGGATTATTATTGGTTGAAATTGGGCATAACCGAGCATTACTGGAACAAGCTTATCCACAATTACCCTTTACGTGGTTGGAAACCAGCGCGGGAGATGAGTTTGTCTTTCTACTGAGGCAGGATCAACTCGATAACGAATGGAAATAAAGATTCATGCCAATAAATTGTTTGATCGCCATCATCGTCAGATCAAGCGGCTATTAAAGAACCGCTATCGAAAATCGGACTTAAAACCACTACCTTTCCAAACGTTATTACTTGATACTGTATGCAGTTTGACAACACACTCCTGTCTCACCCCGTGTCATCAGCGCAGACTAATAGTTGACAATCCACAAGCCCTTCGATAGTCTCCCTGCACGGAACAAACTTTGTATCTTACGCGCTCGCCATACCGTGATTGAACTGTAGGAAACTTTGGCAAGAGGCAAAACCATCACTTCTCGCCTTCGTTCCTCAGTCAATTTAAGTTTTGTGTCGCGAATAAATACATATTTTTTTCAACTATAAAAATCCGTCATAAAAAAGGAGAAAGTCATGCAACTGAAAGGATCTCAAACAGAAGGTAATCTGAAAGCCGCGTTTGCGGGTGAGTCTCAAGCCAATCGTCGTTATTTATATTTTGCAGCTAAAGCCGACGTAGAAGGACAAAACGACGTAGCTGCAGTATTTCGTTCCACTGCAGAAGGTGAAACCGGTCATGCCCATGGTCATCTGGAATATCTGGAAACCTGTGGTGATCCTGCAACCGGCATGCCATTTGGTGCATCCCGTGACAATCTGAAAACAGCGATAGCAGGTGAAACACACGAATATACCGATATGTATCCCGGTATGGCCAAAACAGCCCGCGATGAAGGATTTGACGAAATCGCCGACTGGTTTGAAACACTGGCTAAAGCCGAACGCTCTCATGCCAATCGCTTTCAACGCGCACTGGATGGTTTGGCCGATTAATTAGCTGCCATGCCGGCATTGTTAGAAATGCCTGGGGTTTACCAAAACAGCACTTTTGACTAAACCCCATTTGTTTTTGATCTGAATCATTTTTATCGTCCAACACCCTCCTATGGCTACTCGTGAAGGCAGTCTCGAAGCACCGAAACGTCATCCCATTGACTGGAAGAATCCCAATTTTTATGACGAAAACAACCTGACTCAGGAAATGGAGCGGGTTTTCGATATTTGCCATGGTTGCCGCCGTTGCGTCAATCTATGCACGTCTTTTCCAAGCTTGTTCGATTTGATTGACGATAGTTCAACCGGCGAACTGGATGGTGTCGATAAAAATCAATTCTGGGAAGTCGTGGACCGCTGCTATCTGTGCGACATGTGCTTCATGACCAAATGTCCTTATGTGCCTCCGCATGAATGGAATGTCGATTTTCCGCATCTGATGTTGCGCGCCAAGGCTGTGAAATATAAAAAACAAGGCGCCAATTTCCGCGATGAATTGCTTTCCAATACCGATCTCGTCGGTAAGCTTGCCACTATTCCGGTTGTCGTCCAGACCGTCAATACCATTAATAAAACACCTGCCACACGCAAATTAATGGATAGCATGCTAGGGATTCATGCCGACAGAAAATTGCCTGAATTTACATCCCGTAAGTTTCGCTCAAATGCTCATCCTAATGCAGGCTTTGTGGTAAAAGACGGGACTCGCACACCTGGCAAAGTAGCTATTTATGCGACCTGCTATATCAATTACAACGAGCCAGGCATCGGTCACGATTTACTCAAGATCCTGGAACATAATGAAATTCCGACACGCTTAGTCGAAAAAGAAGCATGCTGTGGCATGCCCAAATTGGAATTGGGTGACTTAGAAGCCGTCGAAAAACTCAAAAATGAGAATATTCCACATTTATTAAAGCTGGCACAAGACGGTTATGCCATTCTTTCGGCAGTGCCTTCCTGCACTCTGATGTATAAACAGGAATTGCCACTCCTGTTCCCAAATGACGAAGCCGTGCAAGCTGTTGCTGCCGCCATGTTTGATCCATTCGAATACTTGGCGCTTAGAAATCAGGATCGTCTACTCAAAACCGATTTCAAGAAATCACTGGGTAATGTGGCATACCACATTCCTTGTCATCAACGCGTGCAAAATTTTGGCAAAAAAACACGCGACATCTTACAGCTCGTTCCCGAGACAACCATTCATGTTGTAGAACGCTGCTCTGGCCATGATGGCACCTGGGGCGTCAAAACAGAACACTTTGCAGATTCCATGAAAATTGGTCGCCCGGTATTCAAACAAATGGCCGCTTCAGATCCGGATTACATCAGCTCAGATTGCGCAATCGCGGCTCGACATATCGAGCAAGGCATGGGAGACACCAAGGCGCAGAAATTGCACCCGCTATCCTTATTGCTACTCGCTTATGGCGATGATGCTGATGCTGTATCAGGCAGCAAACCTGACCCATCCACCGCCGCAACCACTCAACAAGGTAAAAACCACATGACTTCAATAACCCGTGACAGCCTGCTGACGTTGGAAGCTTATGCCAAAATCCGCAAGGATTTTCGTGCACAGGTGATGGCACATAAAAAGGCACGCAAAATTGCGCTTGGAGAAAATATAACTTTAATTTTTGAAGATGAGCTGACCATTCGCTATCAAATTCAGGAAATGTTGCATGTAGAGCGCATCTTTCAAGAACAAGAAATTGTTCATGAACTGGAAACTTATGCTCCTCTGATACCGGATGGGCATAACTGGAAAGCCACCATGATGATCGAATATCCAGATCCAACTGTACGGGCAGCTAAACTGGCTACCTTGGTTGGCGTCGAAGACAAGGTATGGGTCAGAATCGCTGAGTATTCGCCGGTTTATGCCATTGCTGATGAAGATCTGGAACGGGAAACCGTCGAGAAAACTTCATCCGTTCATTTTTTGCGCTTTGAACTCACGCCAGCGATGATCCAATCACTCCATCAGGGCGCCCCACTCAGCATGGGCGTTGATCATCCAGCTTATCAGGCTGCAATTGCCACTGTGGACGACGATGTTCGCGGGTCGCTACTCAATGATTTATCACACTCATGAAACGTATTGTTATCCTGATCGGCATCTTGTTCGCAAGTGCGTGTGCCAAGCCGGCATTCAAAGATGAGTTTGAAAATGAAAAAACCTGGGTTGAGCAACTGACACAACTTCCTGCTTATCCGGAAGAAAAAAATCTGATGAATTTTGATGCCGGCGCAGCTACGAATAATCGATATATGATTGACCCCAATTCCATCAAAATAGGCCAAGATGGCGTTATTCGTTTCAGTCTCGTCATCAAATCTTCTGAAGGTGCTCAGAATGTCAGTTATGAAGGCATCCGCTGCGCTACCAACGAAAGAAAGCTTTATGCACTGGGGCGCAACGATAGAACCTGGGCAAAACCACGGGTATCCGAATGGGAGAAACTCAGTCTTATCAGACAATTTTATGCACAACGAGAATTATCAAAAAATTTCTTCTGTCCGCAACAACAAATTGTCAGCACATCGGATGAAGCCATCCAGGCACTCAAAGCCGGTCGACACCCGCGCGTGATACGCTAACCCGATATCGATCCTGCGCTACTTTCATAAACCTTTCAGTTCGTCTGTATAACGTTTCTCCATACTTCCTCACTAATCAATGCATTAGATCTGCTCAATCTTTCTGCTCTGCAAATCTTAATCAAGAAAATAATCGGTTATTTGCCTAAACCCTATTGTTTTTAGGGTAATTACAGTTCAAACTCGCTGCGGGGAAAAGTTTTCTAATCACTTCGTTGTAGACAGCGCTTTTTACTTCATATATTTATAGTTGCTGCTCAAAGTTTCCGTTTGGTTATTACGCAGTGTTGCCCCATCCATATCCCATATACACCATTATAAGGAAGAATTATGAACAAAGGCTTTTGCTTGACACTGCTCAGTACAGTGGGTCTGTTTCTCCTGGGTTTTAGTAGTTGGGTAAGCGCAGAAACTGCGCCCGCATTCAGTGAGGCACGTGTTGTTGCGCAATATAATTACATCATTCACATCTTAGCGATGTTGTTGGTTGGTTTTGGTTTTCTTATGGTATTTGTCCGTCGCTACGGATTTGGCGCTGTAACCGGCACCTATTTGGTTGTCGCAATTGGACTTCCTCTTTACATTCTATTACGTGCAAACGGTATTTTTGGTCACCAGCTATCCCCGCATACACTGGATGCGCTGCTATATGCCGAGCTATCGGTTGCTGCTGCCCTCATTGCCATGGGCGCTGTTTTAGGGCGTTTGCGCGTTTTTCAATATGCACTGCTGGCGCTTCTGGTGGTTCCACTTTATTTATTAAATGAATGGATCGTTCTCGATAATGCTTTCGGTTTCACTACGGGATTTAAGGATTCTGCTGGCTCAATCGTCATTCACGCATTTGGCGCCTATTTTGGATTAAGCATGTCGATTGTACTGACTACTGCTTATCAACGCAGCCAGCCCATTGAATCGGATCATACGTCTGATCGTTTCGCCATGCTAGGTTCAATGGTGCTTTGGTTATTCTGGCCGAGTTTTGCCACCGCACTAGTTCCATTGGAAAATATGCCGCAAACCGTGGTCAATACGCTACTCGCACTCTCTGGCGCCACCATTGCCACGTATTTCCTCAGTTCCAAGTTGCATCATGGCAAAACTTCGATGGTTGATATGGCCAATGCGGCATTGGCAGGCGGTGTGGCCATCGGTTCTGTATGTGATATCGTAGCCCCTGCGGGTGCATTCGGCATTGGCTTATTGGCAGGCACCATTTCTGTTTTGGGTTATGTTTTTCTTCAACCTGTATTGGAATCAAAATTTAAAATCGTAGATACTTGCGGTGTGCATAACTTGCACGGAATGCCCGGATTGCTCGGAGGTTTAAGTGCACTGTTCATAGTTCCTGAAATCGCTGCAGCACAATTAAGTGGCGTCGCCATCACACTGGGCATCGCCATTGTCGGTGGTTTATTGGCAGGCGCTATCATCAAAGCAACAGGTACTACCCGCGAACCTTATGAAGATAGCGTAGAATTTACGCATTTAGCAGGACCAGAAACTGACAAGCTTCCGCAACAATTGCAAGCTCGCATAGCAGTTCTGGAAAGCAGCGCTACTGCTGCAAAACCGCAGATACCGATTGAATCGCCTGAAACAAAGTCTCTGATTGTAAAATTAGAATCTCGCATCGCGATCTTGGAAAACAAGATTGCCATGCAAAGTGAGAATACAGGAGAAAAACCGATTAATTGATGAAACTTGTTGATTAGGGTCAGTTAATCACTGACCCTAATTTGATTTTATGCAAAAACAGCTGTCAGTTTTGCTAATAACCCAGTTAAGATGGGTTGGAATACACCCAAGAAGTTATTCAATTGCAGAACGCCCACGATCAGAATCAATAAACCACCACCAACGATTCCATATTTAAGCCCCTGAGTAAAATTTGCCGAGGCAGGCGCACGCGTGTAAGTTTGATTTGAGAATGCCAGAAATATTCTTAATATGCCGAGCAAAACACCCGCTGCCACACATCCCAAGAACAAATGCAATGCACAATGCACTCTTTCAACCAAGTTTTCTGCCGCCAACTCAAGACTTGAGAAGCGTAAACAAATCACGATCACAAGCAACAAAACGATGGAGTTCCAAAAACCTCCAAACTTCGCTTTGATCTCACTTTCCATACTCATATCTTTCTCCCTTTGAAATTATTAGTGACACTCAATGTTGGATGAATGAATCCAGATTCATCCATTCATACAGGTATCGATTATTATAAATTATTGATATCAATGATATTTATTACATACTTACAACTTGAAATCCTGATAATTATAGCTAAATTGGCATTAATTGTAGTCATTCCAACTAACAAATTTATTGCAAATAAAAATAAATGAATTTAAACATCATTCGAGCCTCACGATACTGAAGTTACTGTGAAGTTTTTGTGATAGCACAAGCAATCAAACAAAAGATTATAGTTTATTGATTATATTTACCTAAATGTAATAAAAAAACAGAAACCAGGAAAACACGGGGGAATCCGGCCTTATCTCTGGAAATGAATTGAGTGACTGTATGCTACCTTCTCACTACACAATCTACCATTAATGGTTGCATTAATACATTCCTGGGAGTCACCACAATGCTCGTTTCTATTGGCTACGTTATTATCATTATTTCTATATTCGGCGGCTTTGCACTAGCCGGCGGTCATCTTGCCTCCTTATGGCAACCCGTCGAGCTTCTCATGATCGGTGGTGGTGCTATTGGCTCATTTGTAGTGGGCAATTCGAGCAAGTCTCTTAAAGCAACGTTAAAAGCTTTACCGACAGTATTCAAAGGCTCTAAATATACCAAAGCACTCCATATGGATTTAATGACATTACTCTACGAAGTGCTTGGAAAAATTCGCAAAGAGGGGTTGATGTCCATTGAAGCGGATGTGGATGACCCCGCCAATAGTCCAATTTTTACCAAATACCCCACAATATTGGCTGATCACCATATCACAGAATTTATCACGGACTATCTGCGATTAATGGTAGGAGGCAATCTCAATTCACTGGAAATCGAGAATTTGATGGATGGTGAGTTGGAAACACATCATCAGGAAGGAGAAGTGCCCATCCATACCATCGCAAAATTGGGTGACGGACTGCCCGCTTTTGGCATTGTTGCCGCCGTGATGGGCGTGGTGCATACCATGGAATCTGTTCACCTGCCTCCCGCAGAACTGGGTATTCTGATTGCAGCCGCGCTGGTGGGTACCTTTCTGGGTATCTTGCTGGCATACGGATTCGTTAGTCCATTAGCCGGAAAGCTTGAACACAATCTACATGAATCCAGCAAATTTCTGGAATGTATCAAAATTACCTTATTAGCCAATTTAAATGGCTATTCGCCGGTTCTGGCTATTGAGTTTGGCCGCAAAGTTTTATTTACGACCGAACGCCCCTCTTTCCTTGAACTGGAAGAGCACGTCAAACAAAGTAAAGCAAAATAATCATTTCATACTAACGTTTCATTTGAATCGCGGAAAAATATATGGCTGACGATCTTGCACAGCGACCTATCGTTATCAAGCGGATTAAGAAGGTAGCTGGTGGCCACCACGGCGGAGCCTGGAAAATTGCTTATGCTGACTTTGTCACTGCAATGATGGCATTCTTTCTACTGATGTGGCTACTCAGTGCAGCATCAAAAAGCACATTGTATGGCATATCCGATTACTTCAAAACACCGCTGAGAGTTGCCATGGCAGGTGGTTCCGGCAGTGGCGATCGAGATGCCGTTCTGAAAGGTGGAGGCCAAGATTTCTCGCGCCAGGAGGGGCAAATTCATAAAGGAATCGTTAATGAAGACAAAGCCAAGCGCGAAGCCAAGAAAATTAAGCGTGAACGTGCTGAACTCATAAAATTGGAAGGTCTTAAAAAGAAAATAGAATCCGCTATCGAGGCCAATCCCTCCCTAAAAAAATTCGAAAACCAGCTATTACTTGATATCACTACCGATGGACTCAGAATTCAAATTGTCGATGAGCAGAACCGTCCCATGTTCGCATTAAGTAAAGCGGAATTACAACCTTATACGAAAACCATTTTGCACGAAATTGGCAAAATGCTGAACGAAGTAACCAACAAAATCAGCTTGTCGGGTCATACTGATGCGAAACCCTACCCAACCGGTGACAAAGGCTATAGTAATTGGGAGTTATCCGCGGATCGCGCAAATGCTTCGCGACGGGAATTGATTACCGGGGGCATGGATACTCAAAAAGTTCTGAAGGTAGTGGGTTTATCTTCTGCTGTTCTGTTTGATAAGGAAGATCCTCTCAATCCGATCAATCGCCGGATTAGCATCGTTGTCATGAATGAGAAAGCTGAAAAAGCCGTCACTATGGATAATCCAACCTTAGATATCGATATAGATGACGATCCCGATGCCGAATTGATACAAAACCCGGAATCCAATACTCAATAAATTCAATAATTGCTATAAAGATCAATGTTAAAACTTCAACATTCAACACTCAAAGCTTTATTGACTCAAATTATAGCCACGCTAATCATGGCTCTATTTGTCATGGCTCAATCGACGATTATCTTGAGTTTATTTGAATGGAGTGTGTTGCAAGGCTTGCTAGCAGGGCTTATCAGTTACTGCCTCAGAATGCCTGCGTGGTGGATTTTTATTCATCTGACGTTTATTCCTCTTGCTATCGCTACACTGGCATTAGAAATCTCTTCGTTATGGTTTTTATCACTGTTCCTCTGCTTATTGCTGATTTATGGAAAAACATACAAAACCCAAGTACCGCTTTATCTCTCCAGCAAGAATGTAAATATTGTACTTGACACATTATTACCCAAGCAGGAACAGTTTTCTTTTGTTGACTTGGGGAGCGGTTGTGGTGGTTTATTGAATAACCTGGCCAAAGTTCACAAAAATGGCCTTTTCTATGGCATTGAATCTGCACCATTGCCGCTATTGATTAGTAAGCTACGGAGTTTGCTCAATCACGGTTCGTGTAAAATATTTTGGGGAAGTTTCTGGGAATACGATCTCTCCCAATATGATGTCGTCTATGCCTATCTATCGCCGGTTCCGATGGAATCTCTCTGGCGTAAAGTCAGCAAGGAAATGCGCCCGGGGAGCCTGTTGATTAGCAATACATTCCTAATTCCAGGTGTTACGCCTCATAAAAGTATTCAACTGAATGATTTCTCAAACTCCACGTTGTATTTATGGAAAATATAAATCCTGCATAATCACGCAGGATTTATTGACGCCGCCAAGTAGTTCCCTGCGGACCATCTTCGAGCAGAATACCTTTATCCAACAGATCTTTGCGGATCGCATCAGCATCTGAATAACGACCTTCTTTACGTACAGCGATACGTTGCTGAATCAAACTTTCGATCGCATTCTGGGTTAAGGCATCCGAGTCATTGGTAGCGATCTTGTTTTGCAGGTAATCCTGCGAATTCTGCTGCAACAATCCCAATAAACCACCCAGTGCTTTCAGCAAGCTCGCATTAGTCCGCGAACCGGTTTTATTGATATCACTAGCCAGCTCAAACAATACGGCAATGGCTTCGGGCGTATTGAAATCATCATTCATCGCCGCTTTAAATTTCTGAGCCGGACCGCTCTCCCAATTGATGTGCGCCGTATCGACCGAACCCACTTCCTTAAGGGAAATATATAAACGATCAAGCGCCAGTTTGCTATCTTTGAGATGCTGATCAGAGTAATTTAAGGGACTGCGATAATGTGCACGCAAAATAAAGAAACGCACGACTTCCGGTTGATAATGTTTAAGTATCTCACGAACAGTAAAAAAGTTACCTAAAGACTTTGACATCTTTTCATTATCAACACGCACAAAGCCGTTATGCATCCAGTAATTAACAAATGGATGGTCATGCGCTCCCTCACTCTGAGCAATTTCATTTTCATGATGAGGAAACTGCAAATCCTGTCCTCCGCCATGAATATCAAATTGCCACCCTAGGAGCTGTTCGCTCATGGCCGAACATTCAATATGCCAACCAGGTCGCCCTCTTCCCCATGGAGAATCCCAAAAAGGCTCTCCGGGTTTTGCCGCTTTCCACAGTACAAAATCCAATGGATCTTTTTTATTCACATCAATATCCACACGCTCACCAGCGCGCAGATCATCCAGGGATTTCCCTGAAAGTTTTCCATAATTGGAGAAATCATGCACGGAATAATAAACATCGCCATTACTGGCAGGGTAAGCTAGTTTTTTTTCCACCAATATACGGACCATATTGATCATATGCTCCACATAACCGGTTGCACGAGGTTCATAGGTTGGTGGTAAAACACCCAGTGCGGTAGAATCTTCATTCATTGCCTGGATAAAACGATTCGTTAAGGTTTCAATTGACTCACCATTTTCTAGTGCACGCTTAATAATCTTGTCATCGATATCGGTAATATTACGCACATAGCTGACGTCAAACCCGTTCGCTTTAAACCAGCGCACAACGGTGTCAAATACGACCAGAACTCTCGCATGCCCTAAATGACAATAGTCATAAACGGTCATGCCACACACATATATTTTTACCTTACCGGGTATTAATGGCGCAAAATCTTGTTTTTCTCGAACAATTGAGTTATAAATTTTAAGCATGGGATAATAGATAAAATTGTGAAGTTACCTATCTTCTTGATAGAATTCCGGGCGTTTCTGATTGAAGCGCAAATATTCAATGAGTATAACATAACGTCAGATCGAAACTCTTGCCCTCTATCTTCGATATCTAACAGGACTAAACATGCTAATACGCCAGCTTCTGATTTTCCTAGTATTAATTTCAGCCACTCTTAATGTATATGCAACCGACATTAGCGTTGAAATAAAAACAAATCTCGGAAACGTAGTGCTCGAGCTTTATCCAGACAAAGCCCCTAAGACCGTTGAGAATTTCTTAAAGTATGTTGAAGATGGGTTTTATAAAAATACAGTATTTCATCGCGTAATCCCTGGCTTCATGATTCAAGGAGGGGGCTTCGATACGGCGCTTAAACAAAAACCAACTCGATCACCTGTTCAGAATGAAGCTGATAATGGTTTAAAAAATGAGGTTGGAACAATAGCGATGGCGCGCACTCAAGATCCACATTCTGCTAGCGCACAATTTTTTATTAATGTAGCCAACAATGAATTTCTTAATTTTAAGGCTCCCAATCAAAAGGGATATGGCTATGCTGTATTTGGCAAAGTAACTCAGGGTATTGATATTGTAAACAAAATTGCATCAATCCCAACGGGATCAGGTGGTCCATTTTCAGGTGATGTGCCTAAAAGCACTGTCATTATTGAAGATATCGTTAAATTACCCATTTCTGAGAAAAATATTCAATAAGAAGAATCAAAAACTAATACAAGGATTGATATGGTCAGATTACAAACCAATTTTGGTGTCATAAAACTTGAACTTGACAGCGAAAACGCTCCTGAAACTGTACAAAATTTTCTAAATTACGTGAACAGCGGATTCTATGACAACACCTTATTTCATCGCGTGATTGATGATTTTATGATTCAAGGTGGGGGATTTGAACCGGGCATGAAGCAAAAGAAACCACAAGCCCCCATAAAGAACGAAGCTGCTAATGGACTCAAAAACGACGCTTATACCATAGCAATGGCTCGCACTGCCGATGTACATTCTGCCACAGCACAATTTTTTATCAATGTAACCAGCAATGGATTTCTCAATTACAAATCACCTTCTTCGCAAGGCTATGGTTACTGCGTGTTTGGCAAGGTTGTGGAAGGACAGGACATCGTGGATAAAATTAAGAAAGTAAAAACCGGTGATTATGCCGGCCACCAGAACGTTCCGCTTGAAGATGTCATTATTCAGAAGGCTGAAGTTGAATAATTACTCAACAATTATTCTTTAATTAATAATAAGCACCCCCCGGCTCTGCCGGGGGTAATTTAACTCCGATGCAATTTAAAAGCAGGTAATCGCGGTGGGTGATTATGATAATCCTCTTGCCAAGTCAGCTTGCAGATCTTGCACCGCTTCCAAGCCAACTGCAATACGCAACAAACCATCTGAAATACCCGCGGCATCCCGTGCTTCTTGACTGATACGAGCATGGGTTGTTGTTGCAGGGTGAGTCAGCGTACTTTTTGCATCGCCAAGATTGGCAGTAATCGATATCAGACATGTAGAGTCGATGACTCTCCACGCGGCTTCTCTGCCTCCTTTTACTTCAAAGGTAACAATACCACCGCCCGATTTTTGCTGGTGTTTTGCCAATTCATGTTGTGGATGAGACATCAGTCCAGGATAAAACACACGCGTTACATTTGATTGAGATTCGAGCCATCGAGCCATTTGCAAGGCATTGGCTGAATGTGCTTCCACGCGAATTTTGAGTGTCTCAAGACCTTTCAGGATGACCCAGGCATTGAATGCGCTCAACGTCGGTCCGGCCGTGCGCAAGAATCCATAGATCCCACCATCCATCAGTAAATCCCGCTTGCCTAATACCGCACCACCCAATACCCTGCCCTGTCCATCCAAATACTTAGTGGCTGAATGGATGACGATATCGGCACCTAACTCAAGAGGTTTTTGCAAGATCGGTGTGCAAAAACAATTATCGACCGCTAACCAAATACCAGCTTTCTTGGCAACTTTCGATAATTCAGTGATATCTGAAACCTCCGTTAATGGATTAGAAGGCGTTTCCAGAAAAAACAGCTTGGTATTGGGTTGTATGGCAGCTTGCCATGAGTTGACATCCGTAGCCGATACATAGGTTGTATCAATATTAAATCGTTTTAATATGTTATTGAATAAATTTACAGTTGCGCCAAACAGACTGCGCGATGCGACGATATGATCTCCCGCTGATAATAATCCCATTACACAGGCCAATATAGCCGACATTCCAGAAGAAGTTGCTATACAAGCTTCCGCTCCTTCAAGTATAGCCAGCCTTTCTTCAAACGCTGTGACCGTAGGATTAGTAAAACGAGAATAAATATTCCCCGATTCATTACCAGAAAACCGTGCGGCTGCTTGAGCGGCACTGTCAAAGACGAAACTCGAAGTGAGATACATCGCTTCAGAGTGCTCATTAAATTGACTGCGGTGAATACCGGTATGGAGCGCCAGTGTTTCTGGTTGCAAATGATCAGACATATCTATTAGGCCTCAGATAATCGCTTTTTTATTAATGGTTATATTTTGTCAATTAGTCATACTGATTGAATAGTAATAGCCTTCTTTACAAATCAATCATCCTAATCGGAAACAATCAAGCTTAAATCCAGTTGTGTATTTGATTTCGATTGTGAAATTGAAGAACTAGAATTTCTTTGCAATTCAATAGTGCGCAAATATTCCGAAGTCACATCACCTGTTATGTAATCTCCATTGAAACATGAAGTTTCGAAATTCTTTACAGTAGACGATACTTTTGCAACCGCATGATTGAGCGCATCTAAATCTTGGAAAATCAAGTAATCTGCACTAATCTCATTACAAATCTCCTCAGTGTTACGATCTGTCGCAATTAATTCCTGGCGAGTCGGCATATCGATACCATATACATTCGGATATCTAACCGGTGGCGCAGCTGAAGCAAAATAAATTTTATTGGCGCCCGCTTCCCGTGCCATCTGCACAATCTCACGGCTGGTCGTACCACGCACAATTGAATCATCAACCAGTAAAACATTCTTTCCGCGAAACTCTATGCTCATTGCATTTAATTTTTGCCGAACCGATTTACGTCGTTGCTGTTGTCCTGGCATGATAAAAGTTCGTCCCACATAACGATTTTTGACAAAACCCTCGCGGAAATCGACACCCAATCGATTAGCAAGCTGCAAAGCACTAGGGCGACTTGAATCCGGTATCGGAAAGACCACATCAATATCCAGATGACGCATTGATTTTTTTATTTTTTCAGCAAGATGTTCACCCATATTGAGCCGGGTTTCATAGACAGAAATACCATCAATCATTGAATCAGGTCGGGCGAGATAGACATACTCAAAGATGCAGGGATTCAGAGAATGTTTGGGTGCACACTGCTGACTGTAGAAATTACCCGCTTCATCTATAAAAATAGCCTCTCCCGGGGCTACGTCGCGAATCAGCTTAAAGCCCAGTGTATCCAAGGCAACGCTTTCTGAAGCCACTAGATACTCGTCACCCGATTCATTTTCAATCGTGCCGAAAACCAGTGGACGTATTCCATAGGGATCTCGAAAAGCCAACAACCCATAACCAGCGATCATTGCCACAACTGCATAAGCGCCTCTGCAACGTTTATGTACACCGGATACTGCAGTAAAGATGGTTGCTGGATCAAGCTGGTTATTGCGAGTACTTTCCTGTAACTCATGGGCAAGTACATTGAGCAATACTTCCGAATCCGAATTGGTATTGACATGCCTGAGATCGGCTCTGAATAATTCCTGCTTCAGTTGATCCGCATTCGTTAAGTTTCCATTATGGCTAAGCACAATACCGAAGGGCGAGTTCACGTAAAAAGGCTGTGCTTCAGCAGGTGAGCTTGCAGAGCCTGCCGTAGGATAACGAACATGACCGATACCCATGTTACCTGTCAATGCACGCATGTTCCTGGTGCGAAAGACATCGCGTACCAGACCACATCCTTTATGCATATGAAAAGTACTACCTTGCGCCGTTACAATACCACTCGCATCTTGTCCACGGTGTTGTAGCATTAATAAACCATCGTAAAGTAACTGATTGGCTGGCGATTGTGCAACGATGCCAAGAATCCCACACATAGAAATACTCCGTAAATTTCGCTCTATTCAGCTAGGCTATAAATTGAAGACACCCAAGAATAAAATTGCATCATAGAAGAGTAACTGTGTAAACAAGCTTATTCAGGATTCTTTGATAATGAATCATATTAAGAGTTTTCTTTCCTCTCAAAACTAATGCGTTTTGATAGATCATTCGGTAACCAAGGTAAAACTTGCAATGCGATTACTTCCAATGGGCGACTTAGAACAGCTTGCTGCCAGAAGCTCTGATTGGGAACCGTCGTTAGGCCGGCGATTAGAGTAATTATCGTCACAATAATCAATGCTCTTAAGAGGCCGAATAGGGAACCCAACAATCGATCAATGAATCCGAGTCCAATACCTTTAATCAAGGCCGACAACAACATAGTCATTAAAGCCGTTATCAATAACACTGAAAGAAACACAAGGACAAATGTAATCGAGTATCGCAATGTTTCACCGATGATTTCCGTTGGCAGGAATGGCTCGAAATAACTCGTATAAGCCCCGGCAGCAATAAACGCCACCACCCAACCGGCGATAGATAGCGATTCGCGCACAAATCCTCTGATAACACTTAGAATGACCGATACCAGAAAAATGCCGAGAACAACGTAATCAAAAACAGTCATTAATTAAAATACATCTGATACATTAAATTGATAGCCACATGAGTCTTCGCAATCTATTTCGGACTGACTACACCATCTAATCCAAGTTTTTTTAGCTTTTTTAATTCAGCTTCAGCAGCGTTTCTCGTTGCAAATGGTCCCACCCTTACTCGAGTCACTTCATTTTGATCAACTTTGAGCGTCTCGGTATATGCATTAAAACCACTCGATAGCAAGTTGCTATGCTGCTGCTTGGCTTTTGATGGATCTGAAAATGCACCTAACTGAACGACAAATCCTTTGGTGGTATCTTTTGGTGTATCCGCCACAACACTGGTTGGAGAATTACTTGCAACCGGAGCCGGGATTGCATGTTTTACCTCAGCAGGGGGTATGTAAATTTTTGGTTTAATGCCTGGGATCGGAATGCGCTTGCGATCATTAGGCGTTTCTGCTGCATCCTCAATGTTCAGTTGATTCATCTGAGGCTTGCCTTTAAGTTCAGATGAAGCATCCAAGTTATCAAGCGTTTCACGAACAGCTGATTCAGTTTTGGGAACTGGAACCAATCCATTTTTGGTATTCTGGCCGGAATTGGGTAAATTAATCGCGATTTCATGTTCCTCACTATCTGGCTTAGGCTCATCGAAAATCATTGGTAATACAATGATAGAAAAGATCACCAGAACAATTGCACCCACTAAGCGTCTTCTAGCGCGCTTTCTTAGCAATAACTCTTCTTCGCTGATATTTTTACTCATTTGAATATCCGATTATTGTTTACCTTGCAGCGTGTTCAGATGCTGCAGCACGCTACCTACCGTATAGAAAGATCCGAACACGCAGATTCTATCATTTTTAGTGGCTTGTTCACAGGCATAAACAAAAGCC
>JAGOKN010000042.1 GCA_017994575.1 Nitrosomonas sp. | reverse complement strand
GCTTCAGTATTTGCATGATCTGGCTTTCCGTAAATCGCTGCTTTTTCATCAGTAAAATTCCTCTTCGTCTACGATAGAAAATTCTACTGCTTTGCTCCTCTAATTTTTGGGGGGATTACCTGGGGAGTCTTTTCAAGTTATACGCCATCGCAGTAGCCTGTGCCAGGCATGAGCCAAGGCCAGGCCGCGGTAACGCAGAATTTTGGCATTGAATCAGCGTACCTGGCTGCCGAAGGTTCGTTCAACAACATAACGGATCTTTGTGATCAGGCTGTTGCGCTGCAACTGCTGCCGCGCCAATGGATTGTTCTTCGCACCCTTATCCTGAATGCTGTTTTTAATACCGCGTGCTTTCAAAGCATTGCGATGTTTCCAGCTGCTATACGCCTTGTCAGCATGAACACGAACACCTGATTGGATACCGGCTTTATCCATAAAACCCAGCAGCGGTTTACTGTCATAGCAGTTGGCAGCAGTGGTGGCTATCACCCGTCATCATCCCGCTCTTCTCGGTCGTTGATCACTTCATAAGCAGGCCTGGCTTGGGGGTTGTGCGAACTTTGCGTAATGCTCGCATCAACATGGCAGCCTTTCCTGACCGTGATATTGTGCATTTGTATTTGCCGATTTAAGCAATTATCTGCAATAAAAATGCACTTAGAGATTCCATCTTTAAGTGCATTTTTTGTATCATAAGATGTGACATTACTAAATTGTGCTTTATGGATTGGCACGCATTGTATTACATGAAAACAATCAATATAAAATTCCGCTCAAAGAATGGCACTTACCTGCGACTTGATTCAGTAGGGATGTTTGAATTCTTTGGCGAAGGATCATAAGGATTGCTCCCAGAAGGAAGTTGCAGCTCTTCCTGTGCAGTTTTTACTTTTGCAGCCTTATCTTTATCAATAACCAAATCGGTTTTGAAATTCGGCCCAATACTTTCTCTGTCAACAAATTGATGATTGGGATGAAAAGACTTGTCAAAAGCAACTGCACTGCCTGAGAAAGCAGCTGCGCATAGAGTGATTACTAATGTTAAAGTTTTTCCTTGATTCATGATGATTCTCCTTTTATTCCATTTAAGAATATTAATGATACCTCTACATCCTCATGCAGGTCTATACGCTAGTGCTTATAATTAAGCAAGTTACGGTTAATTGGTTTTGTCTTGGAGCGTTAAGAATCTATATTGCTGAAAAATATAGGATATAAAGAATACTTGTTACTTATTTCCAACAGTTTGCCATTTAGGGAAACGCTGATTAATTGACTGTACGAGCGAATCACTTCGTTGCGCGGTACTCGCTCCCTCGCCTATCATGTTGATATGTCTCGGTTGCTGCGTTTCGTGCGCCTCGTGCTTCATCTCGTTCGCCAAATTAATCAGCGTTTCCTTAGATTGTTTTAGTTCCGCTGAATTGATTAGTGCATCAATCCAACCGGGTAATCAATATGGAATCGGTCATCTATGGTTGATCGAATGACAATATATTCTTGGTAATGTGAGTTTAGGAATAATCGAGTTTTTTCTTTGCCGTTTTTGGAATTTAGGTGAAAGCCAAGATCTGTCTAAAAATACGCGATAAGACCAGATAGGCGGGTTAATGGAATGAATGTTCAAGCCACTAGTTTTTAGCAAAGAAAACAATTCTTGTGCGATCACCTCATTTAAAATACGGCATGGCTTTTTGATAGCGCACGACTGCTATCAAGGATTCTGCGGAAAAACTTTCTAATGATGCTTAACTGTTACTGTAGCAAGGCTAATTTAATACTTCGCATCAAGCTTATTCAGCTCTGCGCGATTGCAGGCTTTTAACTGTATATTCTAAATTTATTAAGGCGTTATGCTAAATATTCGTGGCTTGACCTATCTGCAGGGTGGAATTCCATTAATGGAAAATAGTAACTTGCAGATTTTTGCTAATCAGCGCATCGGGTTGGTGGGTAAGAATGGTTGTGGTAAATCTACTTTGTTTCGTTTGATTCGTGGCGTAATCAAACCGGATAGCGGAGAGGTCAGTTTACAGCCCGGGAAAACTATCGCTTTTGTTGAACAAGAAATTGTCAATTCAAATCAACCAGCCATTGAGTTTGTATTGGATGGTGATGTTGAGTTGCGTCAACTAGAGAAAATTTTGGCGCAAGCCGAACACGATGCAACCTGGTTCGAAGCACAGCAGCATTATGAAGCAATCGATGGTTATACCGCCCGGGCAAGGGCAGCACAGCTATTAAAAGGATTGGGGTTTGCCAATTCTTCACTGGACTTGCCAGTCAACCATTTTTCAGGAGGCTGGCGCATGCGTTTAAATCTGGCACGAGCTTTGATGCATCGGGCGGATTTATTATTGCTGGATGAACCCACCAATCACTTGGATCTTGAAGCGATTCTTTGGTTGGAGCAGTACTTGGCGCGCTATCCGGGTAGTCTGATTGTGGTGTCACATGATCGTGAGTTTCTGAATGTGTGTGTCAATCGCATTGCTCATATGAATAATCGCCACATTGATGAGTATAGCGGCAACTATGATGATTTCGAGCGTGCGCGTTCTGAACGCCTGATGCAGCATGAACAGGCTTTTCAGCAACAACAGAAAAAGATTGCCCATATGGAGGATTTCGTGCGACGTTTCCGTGCGAAAGCAACCAAAGCAAAGCAAGCGCAGAGCCGCATCAAGGCGCTGGAGCGTTTGGCACGTATTGCGCCGATTCACGTTGAGGATGGGCATTTTGAGTTGCAGATTGAAGCGCCCGAGCGCAGCCCGGATGTTTTGTTGCGTGTAAAGGATATGAGCTTTGGTTATGATCAACATTTGTTGTTTGAACATGTCCATCTGATTCTGCAGGCTGGTGCCAGAATTGCTTTACTCGGTCCTAACGGCGCGGGTAAATCTACTCTGATCAAACTCCTCATCGGAGAAATTCAACCCATCTCGGGTATCTTGGAGCGCACACCCAATATACGCATTGGTTACTTTGCACAACATCAGCTGGAAAACCTGGATGGTGTAGCAACCCCCTTGCAGCATATGAGACGGTTGGCACCTACACAAACAGATCTTGATCTGCGAAAGTTCTTGGGACGATTTGGTCTGGGGGGAGATGGCGAAGACCGTCCGATCGCAAGTTTCTCAGGAGGGGAAAAGAGCCGCTTGGCATTGGCACTATTAGCATGGCAAAAACCTCATTTGTTGTTGCTGGATGAACCAACCAATCATCTTGATTTAGATATGCGTGATGCATTGACGCTTGCACTGGAAGCCTATGAGGGGGCAGTGGTGCTGGTTTCGCATGATCGGAGCTTGGTGCGGACAGTGGCTGATGAATTATGGCTGGTGGCTGACGGTAAAGCGCAATTGCTAGAGGGTGATTTGGAAGATTATAAAAATTGGATAGAAACCCGGCGCTCCAGTGAAGCCGCTGAGACCCGCTCCTCTACGAAAAAAATCCAACCTAAAGCAGCGGCTAAACCAAACAAAAAGGTATTGCTTTCCAAGCAATCAAAGCTCGAAGCAGCTTTGGCAGTTGCACAAAGAGAATTGAATGAAGCCAGTCGCCAGTTGGCTGATCCAGCAACTTATGCGAATCACTCACGGGATGACATTGATCGATTGAGCGCTATTCACGCAACACTTCAAGAAAAAGTGGCTGAGCTGGAGGAAAGTTGGTTGGAACTGGAAATGGCGATGGAAGAGTAAATGAAATAGGTTAAGGCTAACAGACACATCGTCAAATCGGGTAACTGTCAGATCAGATCTGAACTAATCCAATTAATGTCAATTACATTCTGTCACATTCTATTTTTCTTATAAAAGCTAGGGGAATAATCTTCGGACATGATGATTTCTTCTACACTTTCTTCTTCAACTTGCTGAATATTTGCACTTAAAACCATTCGATTACGAGAATGCTCTGCGGCGGCAATTTCTGCTCGTATCCTTGCAGCGGCTGCAGCGGTTGCTTCTTTGTCAGCTTGAGAGCGCGCAACAAGAGCTTCCTTAGCCATGACTTCAACGGCTTCTCTTTCCGTCGCATCTTCCAGTGCCTTGGATTCCAAAGCAATACGCTCTTGCATAGCAACCAGAGCATCTGATTCTGCTCTAGCTTTTTCTAATGCAATTCTAGTTGCCGCCTTTTCTGCTTCTAGTTGCGCTTTGGCTTTGTTGGTGGCGATAATTTTCGCTTGCGCTCTGGTAATCGCCAGCCCTGTAATTTTCTGCTCAATCTCCAGGCGCTCTGCTGCTGCTTGCTTTGCATCGATCATGGCCTTAGCGCGAATTTCAGCATCTTCCAATAAACGTTGTTCCAAATCCGCTTTCGTGTTCGCTTCTTGTACTGCCAATGCATCCATTTGTGCTTTGGCTTCTGCTGTTGCTCTCAATCGTATGTCTGCTTCTGCTCGACTAGTCGCAGCATGCTTGGCGACAACCTCAGCCTCTGCTCGTGCCTCCGCTTCCTTAATGGCTACTTCATCTTCCTTAAGACGGTTTTGATATTCATGGATCGCATTGTTTTCCGCTTTTTTCCTTTCCTCGGCAACGGCAGCCGCTTCTCTCTCAGCATGCACAGCGGCCTCTGCTGCAGCCAAGGCTTCTGTTTCCAATTGCATCCGTTTGTTGGCTTCATTGAGTAATTCAGATTCTGCAATCAGTCGAGCCTTGATAGCGTCGGCCGCTGCATTTTCTTTTTCAAGAATGGATTCCGCCAATTCTGCCGCAACTTTCTCTGCATCCACTTTATTGCGCGCTGCAGTAGCTGCATAGGCATCTGACTCTGCTCTTTCTCTAGCCTGCTCAGCTGCCAGAGCCTCGGCCTTCACTTTTTCCTCCGCCGCATGAACAGCGGCAATCTCAGCCTGCATTCTATCTTCTTGCGCTTCCCTGGCTTGCCTCTCAATCTCCAATCGTCGGGTTGCCTCTGCCAGCGTTTGCGCTTCAATTCGCGTACGGGCTTGCACTTCTTCGATAGCCTGTTTTTCGGCTTCCTCACGCGCCTTGGCCAGAGCAATCGCTCTTTGCTCTTCGTGAATCTTGGCATTAGCCAACATTGTTGCACTGGTTTCTGCCTCGATAGCAGCCATTGCAATCATGCGAGCCTCTTCGGCTACTTTTGCTCTATGAAAGGCGGCTTCAGCCACTTCATTTTCTTTCAGCGCAGCCGCATGAGCCAGATCTAAAGCCGCCGCTTCTTGCTCAACACGCTTCTGCATTTTTTCAACGATAGAAGCTTCTGCTTTAATCTTGGCTTCCAGTAAAGCACTCAAAGCTTTCTCAGACTTAAACTTCTCTTCAGCAAGATGCCTGGCCTTAACTTCAAGCTCGCGACGGGCATCCGCTTCTTTGATAGCAAGTGCCTCGGCTCTCGCCTTGTTTCGGGCTTGTTCGGTTGCCAGAGCTTCCGTTTGAATTCTAGTTTCTGCCGCCATTCTGGCATTGGCTTCAGCGCGTGCCCTTGCCTCTGCAGTAACTCTCGCTATATTCTCTGCCTCAATCCGCTTATGAGCTTCTTTAATCGCCTGATCTTCAGCGATAAGTCGTTCATGATAGGCTGTTTCAAGTTGTTGTTTGATCCCGTTCTCCAATAAAGACTGCTGATCGGAATCAGGCATATCATCTGCCGGTAACTCATCATCCAGAAAGCCAATTGCTTCATCATGAGAAGACTCTGGCGACGAAGAATTTTTGCGTAATGAACTAAATAAACGTGACTTGAATGTCATAATTTTTAACCAAACTAGCGATTATTCGAGTTGCTAATTTTAATAAATAGTTTCAGATATCAATGAAAATAACTTTAACAGCTTTACGTAAAAAGCTTATATCGGAAAAGAAGGGGAATATCGCCTGTTTATGCAAGAATAACCAAGTTACTTCTATAAAACATGGACATGACTCTTTTACCAAATTAAAGCCTATGGAACTTATCTGAATCAATTTGCACTCCATATTAAAAAAACCGTTATGGCATATTGATTTTGCTGATATTAAGAATTCCCATCATTAAATTCAGACCGTCATATACCATGCGCTCCAGGATAGGCACATAAAAAGGCATACTGAGTGCCATAACGAAGAGACCGATGGATAACGTAAGCGGAAAACCAACTGCAAAAATATTCAATTGCGGCGCAGCTCGCGTCAAAATGCCTAAAGCAAGATTGGTAATCAGTAAAGCCGTTAAAACGGGCAGCGACAATTGCAAGCCAGATTTGAAGATCTCTCCACCCCAATTAGCTAGCGTAGTAAATGTCACATTAGTAATCCCGTCAGGACCAACGGGCAGGGTAGTAAAACTTTGAGATATCAAAGCAATCATAATCAGGTGACCGTCCATAGCGAGAAATGCCAGGCTAGCAATCACACCCAAGAAACGTCCGATGATATCGATCTGACCAGAATTTTGTGGATCAAAGAAAATTGCAAAACCTAGACCCATTTGCAAACCAATCAATTCCCCCGCCATTTCCACCGCCACAAAAACGATACGCATAACCAATCCCATGGCGATACCGATGATTAGCTGTTGCAATAGAATCACTAGCCCGATACCGGTCGAAGGATCGATTTGTGGTAATGTTTTTTCTACCGTGGGGGCCACCAGGATTGTGATCATAACTGCCAATCCCAGTTTGGCTCTAACCGGAATACTTGGGTTTCCAAGAATGGGCGCTGTTGCCACCAACGCAAGAATCCTGCTGAGTGGCCAAATGAATGTAGCCAGTAATGTATTTAACTCGGCGGTGGTTATACTGATCATTATGCTTGTTTACTCAGTTGATCAGCGGTTTCTTATAGCTGGTCACATCAATGAAATAGTGCGCTCGGGACAAACAGCCGTTCTAGGACACTAACCAATTGCCAACCACGGAATACTGGAAAAGAGTCGCTGCATATAATCGGTCATGAGATTAATCATCCAGGGCCCAGCCAGCACCATGACCAAAAACATGACTAATAATTTAGGTATAAAGGACAACGTCATTTCATTAATTTGTGTCGCCGCCTGAAAAATACTGACCAACAAACCAGTCGCCAAGGCTGAAAGCAGTAAAGGCGCAGAAACCATGAATGTGATTTCAAGGGCTTGTCGACCAATAGTCATTGCGCTTTCTGGAGTCATGATTGAATTCCTTTCAGGTATAGAAGCTTTGAGTCAATGAACCGATGATTAAATGCCAGCCGTCAACCAGCACAAAAAGCATTAATTTAAATGGCAGAGAAATAATCATAGGAGATAACATCATCATACCCATGGCCATCAATACACTGGAAACAACCAAGTCAATGATTAGAAATGGAATGAATATCACAAAACCAATCTGGAATGCGGTCTTCAGCTCACTGGTGATATAAGCTGGAACCAGTATCTTGAGCGGCACTTTATCTCGACTCTCAATTTCTTCGCTGCCCGAGATTTGCACAAATAACGCCAGATCAGTTTCTCTAGTCTGCTGCAGCATGAATGCTTTCACAGGCACGCTCGCTTTATCGGCAGCTTCCATAATGCTGATTTTATCTTCGGAAAAAGGCACATACGCTTCCGTGTAAACCCGATCAATCACCGGTGACATGATAAAAAAGGTCAGAAATAGCGCCAACCCGAGCAACACCTGATTAGGCGGCGAGGATTGCGTGCCCAGTGCCAATCTTAACAGTGATAAGACAATGATAATGCGAGTAAAACTTGACATCATCAATATCACCGCAGGCAAAAATGTGAGCGAAGTCAGCAATAACAGTGTCTGCAAACTCAGCGCATAAGATGTGCTGCCATTGGCATTGGGTGAACTGGTAAAGGCCGGGAAACCGGATTTCTGTGCAAACACCGGCAATGCAATGAATCCTATCAAGAGAAGTATCGCTTGGAGTAAATGGCGCCTTTTGCAATAAGCCAAACAGCGGAAAATATTTACCCTGAGCCAACTCATCATTGTAGACCGAAAGCTTTTTTGGACTCTCAATGCCGATTGATTAAGCATTATTTTTATGGATACTCTCATTAAGTTGCGTGGCAAATGTTTCAACCGGAGGAGGATTCTGTGTTTTGTCGCCAATATCGGCTGCAGGCTTATCCAAAGTATGTAATGTATTAACCCGGCCTGGCGCCACCCCCAGAACTAACCAAGTATTGTCAATCTCAACGATAACAACCCGTTCTCTCTGACCGACCCCGGTAGCGGCAACCACCTTAAGCTTGCCTGTAGCTGTCGTTGGTATCAGGGAAAAGCGTTTCAGCAACCATGAAATACCCCCTATGACCACCAACACCAGCAACAACCCTCCCATCATCTGCAGCGTGCTCTCGGTCGATATCGCTGGAGCAGGAGGCACATAACCTGACTTTCCCGTTTCAGAAAAAACAGAAAACGGGAACATCAATATCAAAATTATCCAATAGCGTTTGATCATGAATGCACGCTAGCGATTAAGCTTACGAATACGCTCACTCGGCGTAATAATGTCAGTTAATCTGATACCAAACTTATCATTCACCACGACCACCTCACCCTGTGCAATCAAGCAACCATTCACCAGCACATCCATGGGCTCACCCGCCATACCCTCCAACTCGACCACCGAACCTTGGGCTAATTGCAGTAAGCTTTTGATAGCAATCTTGGTACGCCCCAACTCAACCGTCAGTTGAACGGGAATATCCAGAATCATATCGATGTCATGGCGTGTATTTTGTAGCGCACCATCTTTTGAAAATTCCTCGAATACTGGTGCTGTCTTCGCATTCGACATGACATTGCTATTTTTTCCTGGTTCAGTCGCAGTCAATGTGTTTGCTTTGGCTCCATCCGAGCTATTTTGTGTCGATGTTGTTTGCTCTGCCATAGCCGCAGCCCAGTCATCGGCTCCCGATTCCTCTTGTATGGCGTCATTCTGAGTAGCAGCCGTTTGCTCCGCCATGGCGGCGGCCCAATCGTCTGTCTCAGTTTGATTGTTTTCTGTAGGCTCTGACATAGTAATCTCCAATAAATTAATCAGCTTCCGACGGAGAGATCATTGCATCGACTCTAAGGGCATAACGCCCATTAATGATGCCATAGCGACAATCCATCACTGGCACGCCGTCCACATGCGCTTTAATGGTTTTAGGAATTTCCAAGGGGATGATATCTCCCGCTTGCATACTAAGAATTTGATCAAATGTCACTTTGGTGTGTCCAAGATTTGCGATCAATTCCACTTCAGCACCTTGCACTTGTTGCTGCAATAGTGAAACCCAGCGTTTATCAACTTCCATATGATCGCCTTGCAATGCACTGGACAAAACATCCCTGATAGGCTCAATCATCGAGTAGGGAATGCAAACATGCAGCGCCCCTCCTTTGTTACCCAAATCAATATCGTAAGTAACGATTACAACCACTTCATTGGGAGTGGCAATCGTGGCAAATTGAGGATTCATCTCAGATCGAATATATTCAAATTTGAGGGGATAAACCGATTGCCATGTTTTCTCATAATTCTCAAATACGACACTAATCAAGCGCTGGATAATACGCTGCTCAGTTTGTGTAAAATCTCTTCCCTCAACGCGGGTATGGTATCTACCATCACCGCCAAATAAAGTATCGACAATCAAGAAAATCAGATTGGGATCAAACACGAATAATGCCGTACCTCGTAGCGGCTTCATCTGAACCATATTAAGATTGGTGGGCACCACCAAATTACGCACAAATTCACTAAACTTGATGATCTTAACGGGGCCGACCGAGATATCTACCGTACGGCGCATGAAATTGAACAATCCCATACGCAATAGGCGCGCAAATCGCTCATTGAGGATTTCGTAAGTCGGCATACGTCCACGAACAATGCGCTCTTGCGTTGCAAGATCGTAGGACCGCACGCCATCCTTAACTTCTTCTTTTGGCGCTTCATCAACCTCACCGATGGCGCCTTTGAGAAGTGCATCAACTTCGTCCTGTGAGAGAAAGTCTTCAGCCATGTTTTTTTACTGGATCACAAATGATGTGAATAATACTTCCAGTACATCCTCTTTCAGTTCATCCGAACCCATTGATTGTTTGATTTCTTCAGTAATTTGCTGACTCAATTGTTGCTTTCCTACAATGCCGGCAACATCCGCTGCCTTCTTGCTGGAAAGCAACATTAAAATTCGATTGCGGATTTCCGGCATTTGTTTGGCAATTGCCGCTCCCACTGGAGATTCTCTGGTTTTTACGGTTAATCCAACTTGTAAGAATTGACCGCTATCTTCAGGTTGAAGATTAACGGTAAACATCTCAAGATTCACAAATGCGGTTGGTTTTTCTTTTGGTTTTGGAGGTTCTGCACCTTCATCACCCGACATCTTCATTGCATACCAGGTACCGCCTGCACCCGCACCAATGGCGAGCACTGCGATGAGGATAATGATTAATAATCTTTTCTTACTTTTCTTGCCATCTGCTGGAGATGGTTCTTCAGTGGGTTTTGACATTCTGCTCAGCTCCTTAATCGATGAGATCAATTATCTTGGATGAAGCCGCAAACTGATATGTCAAATAACAGTGAAATAATGTCCCTATTTTCAGATACAAAAACTAAACAGGAATTTAGTCAGGATTCATGCAGTGTATCTACTGCTTAATACATCGCATCGGCAAACTGAGATCCATTCATTATGCTTCGTGAGCAACACGATGGAGAAAGAGAGTATATGGGATCATCACGCTACCGAATCTGATAACGTGACTGTTAACTAAGACAAACTCAACAAATAATCAAGCATAAGTATTCACAATCCCATTGTGCCTATTGAGTGAAATAGTCGTTTCAATTTTACTCACTCCCCCGTTACCAGCATCCAGTGAGTGTGTTGAGCCTGCACCTGCTTCAGATTGAAATGCCTGTTGCTGTTTATTTTGTTGCTGAAATGAATCAGCACCCACCATGACATTGCCCAATTGAATACCGCTCTCCGCCATCATTTCCCTCAACCTGGGCAAAGCGGCTTCAATGGCCTCACGCACGGCTAAATGCGGTGATGAGAATTGAGCAGTAGCCTGATCTTGTGTAATGCTTAGCATAACTTCGACGGGACCCAAATGAGCTGGATTCAAACGAATTTCAGCGACTTGATTCTGTTGATTGGTCAGCCAAATCACTTTCTGTGCAAAATCACCTTCCCACTTTGTTTGACCCACCGGAGTATTCACATGAATACTCTGCGAACCTGCTGAGCTCAGATTAGTGGTTGAAGCAGCACTGCTTAAGCCATAGGTTTGTGTTGCCGCAGACTCATCTGGAATAGAAAATACCGAATCAACTGCATTCATTGGAATTGCTTCGCTCATTTCTGAAGCAGACGGCAAGAACTCGCCATATGCGGCAGAATTTGCCACACTCAGTGATTGCCAGAAATCACTCGCTGTATAATCAATATTGCCTGCTACTGAAGTGGCCTGCACGAATCTTTGCTGCAACATTTCATTGACCGACAAAAGCGTTGAGCTTGTTATTGATTTACCATCCTGAGGCATCAATACATTCTGAGACAATGCCTGAGATGCCGCCGGTAAGTTCGCGATTGCCATCAACATGCTTGGATTAGATATTGAATCAACTGAAGTGCTAATTGCCTGCCCGCCGCCATCTTGAAGCAGCATCGCGTTCTGAAGCACTACCGGCGATGCTGGTATCACCGGCAAAGCAGATGGAGTCATCGACGGCGACACCAAGTCAGACAAAGAGTCGTCAGTTTGCTGCATGTCTCGAGGAATCAGCGTGCTCTGCAGCAGCTCCTGTGATGTTCCGGATAGGGCCGATGTTGCAACCGTAGTGCTTGGATTTGATGTTGGGCCATGTGAGGCTAATGAGTGAGCGATCTGGTGTGCATTGCCTACATCATTCAACAAGCGACTGGCTAAGTTACTGTCGCCCTTGTTGTCGTCCGATGCATCCACATTGCCGGATGCCACCTTCTTATCACTGTTTGCTTTTAGTGCTGCCTGCTCAGAAGATTCGGACGTCGACGCAGCATGACTGGTTTCATGTTTATGTAATGCTTTCTTATTCGTTTCTTCCTTGCTGATTGCTTCTTTACCCACGGTATCTTTATTCGTTATTTTCTCACTTGTCGATTCTTTGTTAACCGCTTCCTTACGCGCTATCCCAGAAACTTCACTCGCCAGGACTTTACCAAACTCCTTGGTGGCAGGATTCTTGGTTTCGACAGAACCTAAGCTGGGTATGGCTGCTACATTACCCGCTGGTGATTTGATTTTTGATGCCATAGAAATATCTAACATACGCTTTTAGCCTCACACAATGGTTATCGCACTACTGATAGATAAGCAATCTTCATGCCATTCAAGCTTCCACTGACGTATTACTCATCGTTTTTGGATGAAAATGAGTCGTGGCGTGAAGCATTTGCAGAAAATTCATCCTGCAACTTTTGCTCTTGTTTTATTTGATGCTTGTTTTCTGCATCTTGATGGCGTTGCGACAGTGTTTCGTAGGATTTGAGCTTACGCTGATAAGACATGAATTCATTACTGCCTACAATCTTTTTATTATGAGCATGCAAAACGACTTGCCGCTGTTCATTGACAGCAGCATCGAGTTTAGCCATAAAAGCCATAAAGTTATGCCATTCGATATGATCGATTCCTTTTGCTTTAGAATCCTGAAAATGGGATTGATAGCTCTGGCGGTATTGCATGAGCAAATTTAGTTTTTTCTCTGCTTCCTGATGTTGAAAGTTTAATTTTCCCAATCTCTTGGCAGAAGCGTCCGTTTGCTGTTGAACCAAATCCAACAACAATTTTAAAGATGGCTTTTTGGGCATAACCATTCCATCCTTGCAAACTAAATTACTTCGTTGCCCAACAGTCTTGTGAGCTTCTCAAGACTGTTATCAAAGTTCTCCTGTTGAGACATATTCTGATTCAAAAATCTTTCCAACTCAGGATAAAGCCTGATCGCCCGATCCAGCTCTGGATCTGTACCAGCAACATAAGCACCCACGCTGATCAAATCATGGCTGCGCTGATAACGTGAATATAAGCTTTTAAATTTTCTCGACATATCCACTTGTTTTTGCGAAACCACACTGGTCATAATGCGACTGATTGAGGCTTCGATGTCAATGGCAGGATAATGCCCGGATTCAGCCAATCTGCGCGACAGAACGATATGACCATCGAGAATCGCTCGTGCACTGTCTGCGATAGGATCATTTTGATCGTCCCCTTCCGTCAGAACCGTATAAAAAGCTGTAATTGAGCCATTCACTTGGTTACCATTACCTGCACGTTCTACCAACTGGGGTAATTTGGCAAATACAGAAGGCGGATAGCCTTTGGTCGCAGGAGGCTCACCGATCGCCAAAGCAATTTCCCTTTGTGCCATCGCATAGCGTGTGAGCGAGTCCATGATGAGCAATACATGCTTGCCAGTGTCGCGAAAATATTCGGCAATTGCCGTTGCATAAGCCGCACCTTGCAAACGTAACAATGGGGAGGTGTCAGCCGGTGCTGCAACCACTACCGAGCGTGCAAGCCCCTCTTCGCCAAGGATATGCTCAATAAATTCTTTGACCTCACGACCACGTTCACCGATGAGACCGACAACAATTACATCAGCGGTGGTATAGCGTGCCATCATGCCGAGTAACACGCTTTTGCCGACGCCACTGCCGGCAAACAATCCCATCCGCTGCCCTCGCCCAACCGTCAACAACGTGTTAATTGCTCGCACCCCAACATCCAATGGGACTGTGACTGGAATTCGCTCCAATGGATTATAAGGTCGACTGTACAACGGTACGTTATGTTCTGTACGCGTTGGCCCAAGTCGATCAAGAGGCTCACCGACGCCATTCAGAACACGTCCCAGCAGCTCCGGCCCGACGGCAATATGCTTGGCTCGATCGGCCGCACGTCTTCTTGGGTGCTGTACACTGCCCACTTTGGGATGATCGTAAACAAGCTCCGTAGGCATGACTTTTGCCCCTGGTGCCAATCCATAAACATCCGTCGTTGGCATTAAAAACAGACGCTCTCCGGAAAACCCTACTACTTCAGCGGAAACACTATGTCCATTGGATAGGAAAACACTACAACTGCTGCCAACAGCCATTTTGAGTCCTACCGCCTCCATCACCAGCCCAGCCACTCGTGTAACCGTGCCGTTTAATGAGAAAGGATTGGTGGGAGCAATCAGTTGGGTGCAATTGTGTAGAAAGCTATCCCATTGTTGATAGCGAGTCATTTCAGTCTTTTTTCTCTAACCAACTATCATCCCGCCCTATCGTTGCCAGAATCTTGTGCCAGCGTACTTCTATGCTGCCATCGATTTCACTGCCACTGGCCTCAATGCGGCACCCTCCCCGGGACAATCGCTCATCTTCACGAATGGACCAGCTATCCTGCGCCAACTGCTTCTCCAGGTGCAAATGAACCAGTTTCGCATCATCTGGATGCAAATAAAGACGAGGATGTTGCTTGGCATTCGGCAAATTCCGGATCGCCTCCTGCACAATGGGTATGATCGACTCAGGCTTGATGATCAATGCCTGCGTAACCATCTTCTGCGCCAACGCAATCGCCAGATCCAGCAGACTACCAGCTACCTGCTGATCCATCTGATGTAAATCCTCATCCAGGCTGGATAATAGTGCATGCATACGACTCACTTCAATTTGTACCTCAACTTCAGCCGCTTGCTTGCCTTCTGCATACCCCGCAGTATTGCCTGCTTGATAGCCTGCGGCATATCCTGTTTCCTTAGCATCCTGAAAAACCGCGGCAATTTCCTCTTCTGTCGGCCATTTAATCTGATCGCATCCGTCTTCTTGACCGTTATTTTCAGACGCCAAGTCAACTTTTGGCTCTTTCCTGATCGAATCCAGCGTTTCCAGCGAATCCATTTCCCAGCGCTGATAGGCACTGAGTTTCTCTTTGGGAATAATTTCGCTTGTCATCATAAGTAAGCCTTTGTTTCAAGAATGAATAGCCAAACAGCCATCACCGCAGATAATCGAGTCAATTTCATCAAAGCCTATTCGCTAAATAAAATTGTCTTCACCTTTTCCACCCAGTACGATTTGTCCATCATCCGCAAGCTGACGCACTACTTTTAGAATCTCTTTTTGCTCCGCCTCTACTTCCGATACACGCACCGGCCCTTTGCTTTCAAGATCTTCTCTCAATGCCTCAGCCGCACGTTGCGACATATTTTTGAAAATTTTCTTACGCAATTCTTCCTGAGCACCTTTCAAAGCAATAATCAGCGACTCTGATTGCACTTCTCTGAGGAGCAATTGAATACCCTGATCGTCAATATCCAACAAATTATCGAACACAAACATCTCGTCCATAATCTTTTGCGCCAGTTCTTCATCAAACTGCTTAATATTATCAATGACGCTGGTTTCCTGAGCCGTCGGCACATAATTTAGAATTTCAGCCGCCGCGCGTACCCCACCCAAGGCTGCTTTACGAATGTTATCGCTACCCGATAATAATTTTGTCAGCACATCGTTCAGTTCACGCAAAGCAATCGGCTGGATACTGTCTAGCGTAGCAATACGCAACAAGGTATCGTTACGCAATCGCTCGGTAAACAAACTCAGTATTTCACTTGCTTGATCGCGCTCAAGATGAACCAAAATCGTAGCAATAATTTGAGGATGCTCATTCTTAATGAGTTCAGCCGCTGCCGGTGCATCCATCCATTTCAATCCTTCAATCCCGCTGGTGTCATCGCCATGTAGAATGCGATCGATGATGTTGGTGGCTTTCTCATCACCTAACGCATTGGTCATTACTTTGCGAATATACTCAGCCGAACCATGGCCCAACGTCGTTCTTCCCTGCGCATCATTGCAGAAATCTCTCAGCACGCCTTCAACCTCTTCACAAGTGATGTTCGACAAGGCAGACATGGCTTCGCCCAATTTCTGAACTTCTTTGGGACCGAGCAGCTTGATGACTGACGCGGCTTCTTGCTCACCAAGAGTCATCAGCAAAATTGCACTTTTTTTGATTCCATCATCATCCATTTCCAGACACCCATTCTTTAACAACACTGGCGACAATCGCAGGCTGATCTACAGCGATCTGCTTAGCTTTTTTAAGATTCTCCTCATACTCTCGTTTCTGCAAAGTTTCTTCAAGCACCTTCTGCTCCTTTGCTCTTTTTTCTTCAATGTTTTCTGCTAATTGACCCACGATGGCCTCACCAGCTACCGACCCAGGCAATGCTGGAACCGGCGGTGGCATCAAGCTTTTTAAGAACGGCCGCAGGATCTTCAGCAAGAAAAACAAAACCAGAGCGCCAATTAATAATTGCTTAACGATTTCTTTCGCCAACATAATATTTTCTGGATCTTTCCAAAATTCTGTATCCAGCACGGTTACATTATCCGCAGTAAACAAACTGTTGGTCACTGTCAGCGAATCACCTCTTTTCTCGTTGTAACCCATGGCCTCTTTCACAAGACTATTGATTTCATTGATCTCTTCGGCAGTTAACGGCTCGTTCGCCATCTCTCCGTTCTCATTTATTTTCTTGCGATAATTCACGACCACTGCCGCAGTGATCCTTTTGATATTGCCCGTGGCTTGTTGGGTATGCTGTACCGTTTTGTCGACTTCATAGTTTGTCGTCGATTCTTTCTTCTGATCAGTCGGCACAACCGGCTTTTTATCACCCCCTTCCTTATTAGCCTCGATCGGTGCCGCAGCAGGCTCAGGCGGACGGTTTGATAATGCTCCCGGAATGCCGCCATCCATTTTTGGACCCACAGAAGTCGCTTCTGAAGTTTGCTGACTTCGAATAGCGGCCGCCTCCGTTTCGGTATTATTGGGCCGGTAAATTTCTTCAGCACGCTCGATGCGGGAGAAATCCAAATCTGCAGTCACCTGAGCACGCACATTGGCGGCACCGGTGATTGGGGTCAGAATTGCTTCGATACGACGAATATAGCTATCTTCAAGCTCTTGCAGATATTGCAATTGCTTAACATCAAGCCCCTTGTCCTGCTTATTGTCATTTTGCGTGCTGAGTAAGTTGCCATTTTGATCTACAACAGTCACATTTTTGGTGGGTAGATTAGGTACGCTACTAGACATCAAATGTACGATCGCGCTCACCTGATCAACACTGAGCACCCTACCTGGATGTAAATTCAGTAACACAGACACACTGGGTTGCTGTTTCTCCCTCGAGAAAACCGAAGGTTTAGCAATGGCCAAATGTACACGTGCACTCTGGACCGCCGACAGTGATTGCACTGAGCGTGCTAGCTCACCCTCCAGCGCACGCTGATAATTGACTTGTTCAAGGAATTGACTGGAGCCAAATTTCTGATTCTCCATAAGTTCAAAGCCGGGCAATCCACCTTTAGGTAATCCTTGGCCAGCCAGTTTGAGGCGTACTTCATGCACTTGCTTGTCAGGAATCAGGATAGAACCACCATTGTCAGAAAACTTATAGGGCACATTCATTTGTTGCAGAGAGCTGATGATGGCAGCACCATCCTGATCGGATACGTTGTTATACAGAACACGATAATCAGGTGTCTGACTCCACATCATGGCGCCGACTAATAAAGCAATGACGGCTGCTGCTGCCAGGATCAGTCCCAGCTTTTTTTGATTAGAAAGCTGACTAAGGTGCTCTAATCGAAATGCGGTTGTAGGTGTTGTCGTATTGGATCCGCTAGGTACTGTTGCCACGAACTCTCTCCTGCTAAAATTCCTGAACACTCATCAATCAATATTAGTAATCCGTCAGAATTTGCACGACACAGTAAGCAATATTTTTGCCCGGATTAATAAATACCCATTCCTTCTTAATACCCAATTAACTATCGTTAATCACAATAAGTGAATCTCTCAAAGCGATATGTACTATTTGTTCGTCCATTCAATTTATAAGTATTCGTGCCGTAATACGCTTACTCACTTCGATAGGGAACAGAATCTTTTTTGATGTGATGATTATCGATAAATTTATAAAATACGAATGCTCAAATAGAAGAGATTTGCCCGTCTTATTCAGACCATTAAGCAGACAGATACAAATGTATGCTACCCATCATTCATAACCACTGTCACTCAATCCAGTGCAAACTAACAAACTCATTGAAGTTAAATCGGTTCCGGCAGATCAAGCACAACTTCAGCTTGCATTTGCGGCCTTTAATCAGGCTTCGGATCAACTTTCAGGTGTGTATCAGGCATTACAACACCAAGTTGCCCAATTAACCCGTGAGCTTGCATTGGCCAATGGTGAGTTACACCGACAATTAATTGCCAAGGAGGATTTGTCCCGGCAGTTGAGTTTCTTGTTGAATGCACTACCTGGCGGAGTTGTGGCGCTCAATGCTCAGGAATGTATCGAGCAAGTGAATCCAGCCGCTATTGCAATACTCGGCCAACCTTTACTTGGACTAACCTGGCATCAAGTTATTCAGGAACGATTATCGCCTGCTGCACTCACAAATGAATGGCATGTAAAACCACAGAATGCAGGGGAGCAACGCCGTATCCGTGTTGAAAGCAGCACAACGGATTCAGCAGGCAGATGCATTCTGCTGGTGAATGATATTACTGAAGCCTATGCCATCCAGGAGCAGATAAGACGCAATCAACGTCTGACTTCTATGGGTGAAATGGCCGCCAATCTCGCCCATCAGTTGCGCACTCCGCTTTCCACGGCATTACTGTATGCCAACCATCTAGGCAGTGACGCATTAACTCCCGATGAGCGTCGTAAATTTGCAACAAAAACCGTTGAGCGTTTGCATCATTTAGAACACTTAACAAAAGATATGTTGCGCTTCGTAAAAGGCGAAACGACGCAACTTGAGAAAGTCGTCATCAGTGATTTGTTAGCAGAGCTACAACAAGTGATTGAACCCCAGATGGCACCTCTTAATTTGCAATTCATCATACGTGATCATAGTCACGCAGAAAGCTTGATGACTAATCATCAGGCATTATGCGGTGCCATGATTAATCTGCTTGAGAATGCAATTCAAGCATCCTCTCCAGGAGGTAAAATCGCTTTATCCAGTAACCTGGAAGCAGAAAACATTGTGCTGAGTGTGCATGATGATGGATCTGGTATCGATAGCGCATTACAAGAGAGATTATTCGAGCCTTTTTTTACCACACGCTCAGAAGGTACAGGCTTAGGTTTAGCCATTGTGCGAGGAGTTATACAATCAATGGGAGGTAGCGTGCACATTCATTCACTACCCAATGCGGGCAGTGAATTTGTTGTCCGATTGCCAAGAAATAAAGGAGGTTGAAGCAATGAAACCATTACCTATTCTGGTGATTGAAGATGATCTGGATCTGCTGGAAGCAATTTGTGCCACCATGCAATTGGCTGGTTATCAAACACTGGCTGCCTCTAATGGAGATGATGCCATGACTTTCTTACAAGGCTGCCCAATAGGAATGGTTGTCAGTGATGTGCAAATGAAGCCCATCGATGGATTGACGCTTTTGAAAAAAATAAAAGCATTCAATCCAGAACTTCCCGTTTTATTGATGACTGCTTATCGAGAAGTGGATAAGGCAGTGATTGCCATGCGTTCAGGTGCCTGTGATTATTTGTTGAAGCCATTTGATCCCGATAGCTTGTTGGCATATATCAAACAATATGCACTATCCGAATCTGAGCAGGATGGTCAAATTATTGCCAAGGATCCACGAACACGAGCGCTATTATCCCTAGCCAAGCGTGTTGCAAAATCTCCAGCAACCGTCATGCTGACTGGTGAAAGCGGATGTGGCAAGGAGGTATTCTCGCGCTATATTCATCAACACTCATTGCGTGCGAATAAACCATTTGTAGCCATCAATTGTGCAGCTATTCCAGAAAACCTGCTAGAAGCGACCTTATTTGGTTACGAAAAAGGAGCTTTCACCGGTGCAACCCATGCCCAAGCTGGAAAATTTGAGCAAGCAGAGGGGGGCACATTGCTACTGGATGAAATTTCTGAGATGCCACTCGAGTTACAAGCGAAGCTATTGAGAGTATTGCAAGAAAGGGAAGTGGAAAGAGTAGGGGGTCATAAAACGATCAAATTGGATATTCGGGTGCTAGCCACTTCTAACCGCGATATGTTAGCACTGGTTAAAAATGGTCGATTCCGTGAAGATTTGTACTATCGACTAAACGTATTTCCGATAGAAATTCCTCCTCTGCGTGAACGCCCACAAGATATTGAGCCTCTCGCGCACAAAATAATAGAAACCGCCATGGCCGAATCAGGCCTGTTATCTCGGAAATTGACACTGATGGCCATTGCTAAACTGACTCAATACGCTTGGCCAGGAAATATCAGAGAGCTGGAGAACGTTATGCAGCGCGCCATGATTCTGGCGACAGATACGATTGATGCAGAGCACATCAGTTTACCGGCAGCCACTCCCAATCGAGAGACTGATCAGCAAGCCCTGGAATCGTCGACACAAGATATGAAAACATTAGAACGCAACCATATTCTGGAAACGCTTGCAGCCGTTAATGGTTCACGTAAATTAGCCGTTAAAAGGTTAGGCATTTCTGAACGAACCTTACGCTATAAGTTGCAGCAATATCGAATGATGAATTCATAGAAAATATTTGAATATTTTGGCTTTTAATAGATACTTGATATCAAACTATGTTGGAGTAGATCATGGATACACCTGGAATAGATAACATTCTACAGCAACTGCAAGCAGCCTCATCCTTAGCATCTGGCGCAAAGAAATCATTGGCCCCTGATGAAATAGTCGGTGTTGATTTTAGCGAGAAGCTAAAAGCTGCCGTCGATCAGGTCAATAATGCTCATCAGGTAGCTGACAAACTAAGCGCGCAATTTGTCAGCGGTGAATCCAATGTGGATTTACATGAAGTGATGATTTCACTTCAAAAGGCAAATGTATCCTTTCAGTCCATGATACAGGTTCGAAATAAACTGGTAACCGCTTATCAAGAAATCATGAACATGCAGGTCTAAAAATAGGTTCAATGTACTGGTTTCAGATTGATTCTATCAATGCAAGATTTGCTGATATCTGTAGGATCAGCTGAAACCAATACAACCTGAGATCTTTGCAAAATCACGTAAATAAGACCTCTGCACAACCCCGAGAATTTAGCTGTAGTGACAGAGAAAAATTTCCAAATGATGCTGATTGCACGTCATTTTGGTAGAAAGTGAAGTTTCTCTCCTTTTTTTAGGGGAGTTTTCCCCTCTTATGCAACATTTGGACGGATTGCTCCCCTTAATGGTTGATCTACGAAGATTTTGTTGGCGGCTTTTTTCAGATTCATGCAGATACTTTTCAGTATGACTTGGACGTTGACTTTTACCGTACCGAAGTAGCTGGCGCGTCTCATTCTGAATAAGCGTTTGATTGTGCCGAAACACTGTTCGACAATGTAGCGTTTTTTGCTGATCAATTGATTCGCCAGCTTCTGGCGTGCCGAAAGCGGTTTGTTCTTGTACGCGCGATGCATGATTGCGCTCTTGATCTTTTGCTTTCTTAAAAACTGTCGATTGGCATTGGCTTCCCGATCCCTTGTCCGCATACACCCGATTCGTCTCGATATGCGCACCATCGATCGCTGCTTCGAAATGTATCATTTCGCTCTGATTGGCAGGGGTGGTGTGAATCCCCCGCACATAGCCGTCTTGTGCGTCCACTACCAGGTAACTGCGGTAGCCAAACTGCAACTTCTTGCCCTTCTTTAGCCAGGCCGCATCCAGATCCGCACTTTGTTCTTCGGTACAG
>JAGOKN010000041.1 GCA_017994575.1 Nitrosomonas sp. | reverse complement strand
CGCTCGCAACCCAAAATCAAATCCAGATTACGTAATCCCACATCAAAATCGATCACAACCGTTTTATGGCCTTTTTTTGCAAGCCCCATGGCAATCGCTGCACTAGTTGTTGTTTTGCCAACGCCACCCTTTCCTGATGTCACGACTATAATTCTTGCCAATTGAGCCTCCTCTGCTATATGTTTTAAGCAATCTCTTTGATAATTAAAGCATGATTCTGCAAATATATCTGCACTGGTTTTTTGTATATTTGCTTGTTTAAGTCCTCACTGGTTTTATAGTCTCCTGCGATTGAAATGAGCTCTGCCTGCAAGTCGAAGCAAAATATCCTGGCATCTGTATTACCATGCACGCCAGCCAGTGCGCGTCCCCGCAGCGTATTATAGACATGTATATTGCCTTCAGCCATGATTTCCGCGCCTGCACTGACCTGCGACATGATGATCAGATCTCCTGCCGCATAAATGCGCTGACCAGATCGAATGGGTTGCGTCACTAAGGTTGCTGCCGCATAAATTGGCGGAACTGACGCAGGATTGATTAACTCCTTAATAACAGTTGTTTCCGGCTGCGAAAGGGCAGGCTTGGTATTTTCCGGTTTTTGTGCATCGCCCGTCGCACCTATATTAGTTTGTTCGCGAGCTGTGTCGATCGGGATAAATAATGAGCTTGCTTGCTTATTTTGTTGATCATTGCCTCCCCGGATACCCACCGGAAAAAAACCGATGTTGCGCAAAACTCCTGCAATCTGAATAAAATCAAGATCAAGGTTTTGTTTGTTCAATTCGCGCAAATCAATAATCAGTGGTGAATCTTTGAAGAATTCCGGTGCCAAGTTAACTTTCTCTTGCAGTGCCAGCTCGATTGCGGAGATATCATTTTTAAAAAGAATCAAGATGGGCGCGAAAAAAGTGCTGCTCTTAAATTCAAGTACGGGTGAAGTGTTCAGCATTTTTGTGGATTCTATCGATATCCGTAGATAATCTATTGATTATATTATTGATGTTCTAAATAGCGCAACCAGATAGTAACCGATTGCGCTTCGCCTGCCAATACGATGATATATGATTCCTGACTAACTTTGATGACGTTATTTTCAAGCACTGTTCGTTCTAGGCAGTCATCAATACAGATTGCAGATTTGTCCGCCTCATCATCCAAAACTAATGATCAGATTACTCGCAAATCCAGCAAGCAACATCAATCAATCACTTTCTTTTTTAGAAAACGCTGCACAGTCTTGAGCAACACTTCGTTATCCGGCTCTTTTTCTAGCGCTGCGCGCCAGATATTCTTAGCATTTTCTTTGGAGTCATTCACCCACAGCACTTCACCCAAATGTGCCGCAATCTCAGGATCGGGACGAGCTGCAAAAGCCAAATTCAAGTAATTGAGCCCTTCAACAACATTACCCATGCGATAGTAAACCCACCCCAAACTATCCATAATGTAGGGATCTTCAGGAGAAAGCTCCACCGCTTTTCTAATCAGCTTCAACGCTTCCGGCAGTTGAATGCCCCGTTCTGCAAAACTATAACCCAATGCATTATAGGCATGTGCACTATCTGGCTTAAGCTTGATAAGCTTACGTAAATCCTGTTCAAGAATATTGAATTTTCCCAGTTTATCCGCTGTCAATGCACGGTCATACAGCAATTCGGGATAGTCCGGCAGTTTTTTCAAACCATTATCCAGCAAGTCATAAACCTCTTGATGCGCTTTGGATCTGCGCAAAATCTGCGCCTCAGCCAATATCAAATGCGCGGTTTGCTGATCATTTGCAGCCGGGATTTTTTGCAAATACTCGCGCGCTGCTTTCAAATAGCCTTTCGTCGCCAACAGATCTGCATAGCGAATCTGTGCGGGCAAATGACGCGCACCACTTTTAACCATTTGATAGGATTCCATAGCCAAGTCTGGACGATTGGTTTCCTCATAAATCTGTGCCAGGTGAAAATGAATGGCATTGGGGTCTTTATATCCTAGGTTGAGTGCCTTTTTAAAACTAATTTCCGTGATATCAAAATCACCCATTTCTGTAGCCAGCAATCCAATAGCCAGCATAATCTCAGCTTCGTCTGAATTTTTATCCAACAAGACCTGCAGTTGTTCTTTTGCCAGATCATTTTGATGATCGCCGATGAGTACCCGGGCATAAGCAATCCTGACTTCATTGGCAGCAGGATATTTATTTAAATAATCACGATAGTAGTCACTCGCCTCAGCATTTGAGGTTCGCTGCAATATCCTGCCGTAATGTATCGCTGCGATTTCCCAATCGGGACGCAAGGCCAGCGCTCGTTGCATTTCATCCAAAGCCAGTTGATGCTGATTGGCAAACCAAGCTGCCTGTGAAGTTGCAAAATGCACTTCCGGCAAATCTTTATAAGGTTGAGAGAGCTGCTGGATTAATTGCAGCGCCTCAAGTTTATTGGGATTACGCGACAACAGCTGATTCAATTGCATAAAAGCACCACCCACATTATCTTTTTCTGAAGACAATAATTTTTCCAGGTGAGGTTTGGCTGCATCCAGTTTGCCCAGATTGATCAACAGTGCGGCGATGGTTTGGCGTGCATCGGCGGAATCGGGCTCAAGTTCAATCCATATTGTTGCAGCCTGCTCTGCCGCATAGGGATTGCCTGCATGCAGGGCAATCTCGGTGGCACGCTTGGCCAATCGGGGATCTCGCGTGGTTTTTGATAATTTAACGTAGCGGCTGACTGCGATATCGAGATTTCCGCGCTGCAGGGCAGTTTCACCTACCAGAAAATCAAATAAAATGGGCGCAGTCAAATCCTGCTTGGGTAAATTAAGCTGACTGGCTTGTTCTTGCTCAGTGGATTCTCCCGTTTCTTCTGTTTTTTCTTTAGCAGGAATCTGCGCGCAGGCAGTAAGTCCAGACAGCAGTAACACGCTTAGAATTTTAAATTTCATGAAAAATCCAATTGATCTCAAATATAAGACAAAAATACAGCGATCCCGAAATGCCTAAAAGCGCTATGAAATTAACATATTGAATATCACTCTCATTCCATAGACCGCTTTGTTTATTAGCTGCAATGACATCAGTTTCATGAGCATATTCTACTTTTATACCAACAATAAAGTGAATAAATAATTATTTAGCTATTAGCAATATTTAATGTCACTACCTATTGTCTACTGGAAAAATCAAAATCTCTCCTAACACCACGAGCATCTAATTATGCTCAGAACAGCATTAAATCACGAAAGTTCATATAATTTCACACTGCACGTAATAAATATAAGTTAGCCTATACTGCATAATTATTTTTTCTATTCCACATCCAACTTTTGCTCGATTGAAGAATATATACCTAAAACTCATTAGTGTTTTTCTGCTTGGCATGTTAACCGTACTTGGTTTCGCGCCATTTTATCTTTTCCCCGTGCCGGTAATCACATTGGCCTTATTGTTTGGTTTTTGCCATAACAGCACAACTCCTCTGAAAGCAGCACTCATGGGATTCGGCTTTGGCATGGGGTTGTTCAGTGCAGGGGTAACCTGGATTTATGTCAGCCTGCATGATTTTGGTGCAATGCCCATGCCATTGGCAGTCACCGCGCTCATTATACTCTGTGCTTATCTGGCAATATTTCCGGCCTTGAGTGTATGGATCTTAGCCAAATTGCGCCTGACATCATCCATCAGTTGGGCATTGGTGGCTGCTGCGCTTTGGATGCTGTTTGAGTGGTTGAGAGGCAGCCTATTCACTGGCTTTCCATGGCTGGCATTGGGTTATTCCCAAGCCCCCTATAGCCCTTTAGTGGGATTTGCACCCATTGTAGGTGTGTATGGCATTTCGTTGCTGCTGGTACTCAGCGCCACATTACTGTTTCTCTGGATAGATAAAGGCGTTCGAAAATGGCGCTATGGCTTGCCCTTGATGCTGATTTGGCTCACTGGTTCTTGCTTGCATATGATCGACTGGGTAAAGCCTCACGGAGAACCGATCACCGTCAGTCTGTTGCAAGGCAATATCGCGCAGGATATGAAGTGGCGGGAAGATCATGTTGAAAACACTATGGAGACATACGCAAAACTGATACTGAACAGTGACAGTCGCCTGATTGTGACTCCGGAAATTTCCATTCCGCTTTTTAGCGATAATGTCCCCCCTTTGTATTTATCTTATCTTACTGAACATGCCCGAAAAAATTCGGGAGATGTATTAATTGGCTTTGCTGAACGCACAACCAATAATGATGATGAATATTACAACACCATGTTTAGCTTCGGCACATCGCCGGAACAAAGCTATCGCAAGCATCACTTGGTTCCATTTGGTGAATTTATTCCGTTGAAGCCGGTTTTTGGCTGGGTGATCAATGTGCTGCAAATCCCGTTATCCGATTTCTCGCGCGGTGGATTGGATCAGCAGCCTATGGATTTAGCTGGACAACGTGTCGCCATCAATATTTGTTACGAAGATGTTTTTGGCGAAGAGATTATCAATCAATTACCTCAAGCAACGATGCTGGTTAATGTCAGCAATGATGCTTGGTTCGGGCGCTCAATCGGGCCTCAGCAACATTTACAGATTTCACAAATGCGCGCATTGGAAACCGGACGTTATATGCTGCGCGCCACCAATACCGGCGTCACAGCCATCATCAATGAGCGCGGCGAAGTGCTGCAAACGATAGAGATTTTCACTACGGCGGCATTGCATGGATTGGCGCAAGGATTTATCGGCACCACGCCTTATGTGCGCACGGGAAATTATCTGGCGCTGGGATTGGCCGGCTTGATATTATGCTCAGGCTTCATATCAGCCTTTCGCGCGGCACGAAAAACGCTGTAAAATTCGATTTACTTTTATTTTAGAGGTTTGTTCAGACCCCTCATGTCAACACGCACATTCCAGGAAATTATTCTTACACTGCAACGCTATTGGGATCGGCAGGGTTGCGCAATCCTGCAACCATACGACATGGAAGTCGGCGCGGGAACGAGCCATACCGCCACTTTCTTGCGAGCCTTGGGGCCCGAACCCTGGAAAGCAGCTTATGTACAACCCGCTCGTCGCCCCAAGGATGGGCGTTATGGCGATAATCCCAATCGCTTGCAACACTACTATCAATTTCAAGTAGTGTTAAAACCCGCGCCCAAGAATATTCTGGATTTATATTTTGGTTCATTGAGAGAGCTAGGATTTGACCTGACACAAAATGATGTGCGCCTGGTTGAAGACGATTGGGAAAATCCAACCCTGGGTGCTTGGGGGCTGGGCTGGGAAGTCTGGCTGAATGGCATGGAAGTCACTCAATTCACTTATTTTCAGCAAGTCGGAGGAATTGATTGCAAACCCATTACTGGCGAGATCACTTACGGATTAGAGCGCCTAGCAATGTATTTGCAAGGCGTGGAAAGCGTCTATGACCTGATCTGGACCCAAGGCCTGACTTACCATGACGTGTATCATCAGAACGAAGTCGAGCAATCGATTTATAATTTCGAGCAAAGTGATACCGAATTTCTATTTCTGGCCTTTGGCAAGCATGAAGCGCAGGCCAATCATCTGATCGTGCAGCAATTGGCGCTACCAGCCTACGAGCAAGTGCTGAAAGCCGCGCATACGTTCAATCTGCTCGATGCGCGCGGCGCCATTTCCGTGACTGAACGAGCAGCTTATATCGGACGCATTCGCAATCTGTCGCGACTGGTCGCCAAGGCTTATTACGACAGTCGCAAAAATTTGAATCCACCTTTCCCACTGGCACCCCGCGAATGGGTTGCGCAAATGCCGGACATGCAGGAATCCGCATCATGAGCAAGAATCTGCTCGTCGAATTATTGGTCGAAGAATTGCCGCCCAAATCGCTGAAACAGCTTGGCAACAGTTTTGCGGAATTATTAACCGCCAGCTTGAAAGCGCAGGATCTCGTGCCTCAGGAAGCGCAGGTCACAGCGTATGCTTCGCCGCGGCGACTGGCGGTGCATATTACCCATGTGGCAGCACAAGCTGCTGATAAAGCAGTGTCGCAAAAATTAATGCCGGTGGCGGTCGGTTTGGATAATCAAGGACAAGCAACACCGCCATTGCTGAAAAAACTGGCCAGTTTGGAGCTGGATGCTTCTATTATTCCGCAGCTCAAACGCGTGCTGGAAGGTAAAACGGAAACCTTATTTCTGGACAGCACAGCCAAGGGCACGCAATTGATGGATGGCTTGCAGAAAGCTTTGCAGGAAACCATCGCCAAATTGCCGATTCCCAAAGTCATGACCTATCAGTTGGCCGATGGCTGGCAAAGCGTTAATTTTGTGCGTCCCGCGCATGCATTGATGGCATTACATGGAGCAGAAGTGATACCCGTCAATATTCTCGGATTGCAAGCCGGTCGTGAAACCCATGGACATCGTTTCGAAGCCAAAGTAAATCCTATCGTGTTAAAGGATGCGGATAGTTATGCCCATCAGTTGGCGGTTGAAGGAGCAGTGATTGCCAATTTTGCTGAACGTCGCACGATCATTGCGAACCAACTCGCGGCTGCGGCTGCCAAGGAAAATCTGACGCCAATTGATGATGACGCTTTGCTGGATGAAGTGACTGCGCTGGTAGAACACCCTAATGTGCTGGTAGGCAAATTTGCGGCGGAATTTTTGCAAGTACCGCAGGAATGCCTGATTCTGACCATGAAAGCGAATCAGAAATATTTTCCGCTGCTGGATGCGCAGGGAAAATTGGCCAACAAGTTTCTGCTGGTTTCCAATATCCGGCCCACGGATACCGCGAAAGTGATTACTGGTAACGAACGCGTGGTGCGCTCACGCCTTGCCGATGCCAAATTTTTCTTTGATCAGGACCGCAAAAAAACACTGGCATCGCGTGTTCCTGAATTGGATAAGGTGGTTTATCACAACAAGCTGGGCACGCAAGGGCAGCGCATGCAGTATGTCCGGGCAATCGCAAGCATGATCGGGCAGCAATTAGGCGGTGAAAAACTCGCTGCCCAGGCTTATGAAGCTGCCACGCTGGCAAAAGCGGATCTGCTCACCGGCATGGTGGGCGAATTTCCAGAGCTGCAAGGCATCATGGGACGCTATTATGCTCAGCATGAAGGTCTGGAAGACGATGTCGCATTTGCCATTGAAGATCATTACAAACCTCGCTATGCCGGTGATGAGCTGCCACGTAATCCAGTGGGTGTTTGCGTAGCACTGGCCGACAAACTGGAAACATTAGTGAACATGTTTGGCATCGGTCAGATTCCGACAGGTGATAAAGATCCGTTTGCATTGCGCCGCCATGCCTTGGGTGTGATTCGCATCTTGACAGAGAAAAGCTTGTCTATTGAGTTAGATACGTTCGTTCAGCGAATTGTTGAAATCATCGAAGACAAAGATATCCCTAAAAAATGGGCAAATTCTCAGCAATCGACTGTCGTTGCACAACAACGGGGAGTTTTAAAAGAATCTGTCGAGCAATTGCTAGCTTTTATTTATGAACGGCTCGCTGGCAGTTTACGTGAACAAGGCTACACCGCTCAAGAAGTCGACGCTGTTCTCAGTTTGAATCCTCAGAATCTCAGTGACATCCCCAAGCGCCTTGCCGCTGTACGTGCTTTTACGGCATTGCCTGAAGCAGTCAGCTTGGCGGCTGCGAACAAGCGGGTAGGTAATATCCTCAAAAAAACCGCAGATGTCATCAGTGCCCAGGTAGATGTCAGTTTGCTACAGGAATCTGCCGAGCAGACGCTGCATAAAGCCTTGGTTGATATTCTGCCCATAATCGACGAAGCATTTGCCGCGGGCGATTACACCGCGTCTTTACAGACACTCGCGGCCCTGAAGTCACCGATCGATACTTTTTTCGATCACGTGATGGTAAATGCGGAAGATGAATCGCTGCGCAGAAACAGGCTTGCGCTATTGGCGGATCTCCGTGAGGTCATGAATCAAGTGGCTGACATTTCAAAATTGGCGACAAATTAGCATGAAGCTGATCATCTTGGACCAAAATGGCGTCATTAATCAGAGCAGCGATACGTCTATCAAAACACCGGAGGAATGGATTCCTATTCCTGGCAGCCTGGATGCGATGGCCCGTTTGACGCACTCCGGCTATCGCATCGTCATTGCCACCAATCAATCCGGTATTGGACGCGGGCTCATGGACATGGCCACCTACAACGCCATTAATGACAAAATGCACAAAGCGGTCAATCAAGCAGGCGGGCGTATTGATGCCATATTCTTTTGCCCGCACACCAATACAGATCGATGTACTTGCCGCAAACCAGCGACGGGTATGTATGAAGAAATCATGCAGCGATACGGCGTTAATTTGAAAAATATCCCTACAGTCGGGGATTCGTTGCGGGATCTGCAAGCTGCAGCTGCGGTCGGTGCAAACCCGATACTGGTACTGACGGGCAAAGGACAACGAACCCGAACAAACAAGGAAATTCCAGCCAATACTCAGATTTTCGAGAATCTGGCAATGGTAGTTGACACTCTGGTCAAGCACGCATGATATTGGCTACTTTCCGCTCAACATTGTATATGTTGTTGCAAATCCTGATCACACCGCCTTATGCATTGATAACACTGGCATGTTTTCCCTTATCGCCGCATAACCGCTATCACGTAACCTCAAGCTGGACAATGATCATGTTGTTTCTGCTACGCAATCTTTGCGGCATTCGCTATCAAATCATAGGCTCGGAAAATATCCCCAAAACTCCGAGCATCATCTTGTCCAAGCATCAATCGGCGTGGGAAACACTGGCTTTTCAGAAAATTTTTCCACCCCAGGTATGGGTACTCAAAAAAGAATTGTTACGTATCCCCTTTTTTGGTTGGGGGCTGGCTATGACAAGCCCAATCGCCATCGATAGGAAATCAGGCAAAAAAGCACTGGAACAGATCGTTGAGCAAGGCAAGGATCGTTTACAACAAGGTTTCTGGATTGTCGTATTTCCTGAAGGTACGCGCATTCCACCGGGGCAGCGTGGGAAATACCGCATTGGCGGTGCTTGGCTGGCAACTCATACACAAGTGCCTGTCGTACCAGTGGCGCATAATGCCGGCGAGCTCTGGGGAAGAAATTCTTTCATCAAGTTGCCCGGCACCGTCACGGTCAGCATTGGTAAACCCATCGATCCAACCGGCATGGAAGCCGGCGAATTGAATGCTAAAGTAGAAGCCTGGATAGAGGCTGAAATGCTGCGCATCAGCGATCAGAATTACACCGCATAGCCTTGCTTGTTCAAACCACTTTAAATGGCCAGAATATCGCTTACACGCTCAAACGTTGTAAGCGCAAATCCATTGGATTAAAAATAGACGGCAATGGCTTGAGTATCAGCATCCCGTTACATGCTGCGATACCGAATGTTGATTCCATTCTGCAGGAAAAGGCTGACTGGATAACGCAAAAGCTTACGCATTGGAAAAGCAAAAAGGATCTTGCATTAACCTGGGCAGAAAATACAACTTATCCTTTACTCGGCGAGCCTTGGCAGATAGCCATGCAAACATCGGGGGAGCTGCACATGATTCGCCAGTCAATCAAAGCAATACACCACGAATCAGATGCCAAACTCGTGCCCGACTTAGCTCCCCGGCAAATAGAAAAGTTCGTGATGACGTGGTATCACCGACAAGCGATCATTTGCTTTCAGCAACGCATTCAGTTTTATGCGCAAAAATTGAACCTGCAGCCCCCCACATTTCATTTGTCACGTGCCAAAACTCGCTGGGGTAGTTGTAATACGCGCGGTGTAATTCACTTAAACTGGCGCTTGATCCAGATGCCGCTGCATCTGGTTGATTACGTTGTGGCGCATGAATTGGCGCATTTGATCGAAATGAATCACTCGTCTGCATTCTGGAAACAGGTGGAAAGCGTTTATCCCGATTATCTAATGGCTCGTAAAGAGCTCAAGGGATATCGCTAGCTTGCACGAACAGCTCCACTTCGGTGTGTATTGAATGACATAGTTGATCTTCACTATCAAAATCGCTATCGAGTAAGAAGAAAAATTCGTCGACAAAAAGCGATTGTTTTTAGAGGCATTTTCAGCACAACTCAAGTCGCCACAATTACCCGCACGGCATTGAGGCGCAGATTACTGGATTTCAGCGCGCTGGTCAGTTGCTGCATTTGTTGTTCAAAGAATTGAATTTCTTCGTCGCGCACGTTCGGGTTGACTTGTTGCAAGGCATTGAGTCGTTCTATTTCCGGGGTGAAGGCTTGTTGGATGCGCGCTTCGGCTTGGGCAATGAGTTGCGGTGCCTGCATTGCGGCTGCCTGTTCGCTCGCGGTCAGTAGCTCGCGGATCGCGCCTTCTTTCAGCTGAATCACTTGCTTGGCGATGGCTGCCGCAACCGGTTGCAGATGCTGGTTGACTGAATCGTGATCAAGGTGCGGATAGTCGCCGCTGCCTTGTTCGTCGAGCAGGATACGAATCACGGCGGGCGGTAAATAGCGGTTGCTTTGCTGTACGTTTTGTCCGCTGGCTTCGAGCACAAACAGGGTTTCGAGCAGCAAGGTGCCCGGCTGTACCTTTTTATGTTTCAGTACGGCAACCACCGCGTTACCGCTTTCATGATTCAGGATCCGTTCCATCGCGTGCGTGACCATCGGGTGTTCCCACGTCAGGAAGTGCATATCCTCATTGGCCAGCGCTACATTTCTGGCATACGTGATCACTGAGCCTTCATCATCCAGGCCGGGAAACGGTATGCTCATGTGTTCGCTTGGTTCGATCAAATAGCTGCCGGTGCGGTGTTCTTCGACATGCACGCCGCAGCAGTCGAACACTGTTTCCATATATTCCGGCAGCGTTGGGTCGGCATCTTGAGTGTGTGCTTCCTGATACAGCCTTTCCGCAATAGCAGAGCGGAAAGAGTTATATTCCAGCAATTTATCGCGCCCACGTTCTAATGCGTCATTGAGTGACTGATTGGCAGATTGTGTGACCGTGATCAGATCTGACAGCGTGTCACCGTGCGTTTGGCGCCGGTGCAGCGCGGCGATGAGCGTATCTTCCGTTTGCAAAAAGACAGTTTGACCCGCCGGGCAGGTTTTTTCAAATGCATTCAGGCCTGCGTGGTACCAGTGGAACATCACCGCCAGCGCGCTGTTTTCCAGATAAGGTACATGGATTTTGATGGTGTCGGTCTGGCCGATGCGATCCAGGCGACCAATGCGTTGTTCGAGCAGATCGGGATTCAGCGGCAAATCGAACAGCACCAGATGATGGGCAAACTGAAAATTGCGCCCTTCGCTGCCGATTTCCGAGCAAACCAGAATCTGACTGCCGGCGTCTTTATCAGCAAAATAAGCGGCAGCGCGATCACGCTCAATTAAAGACATACTTTCATGGAAGACGGGAATATGTTGCCCTGTCAGTACTTTGAGTGCTTGCGCAATATCACGGGCGGTTTGTGCATTGGCAGTGATGACCAGTATTTTTTCCGGTCTCAGTCGCTTGAGCGTGAGATGCAACCAATGAATACGTGGATCTATTTCCGTCCAATAGGGTGCTTCCGGCTCCGCCCGGACTTGATAGAGCAACTCAGGGCACAGTAATAACTCAGGTTTTGACAGATGTGCTGTTTCAAAAGTCTCGAGACAATCTTGATAGTGTGCAGGGAGCGCCAAAGGAATCGCAATCAGTTTTCTATCAGGAAATCCCTTGACCGCAGCACGCGTGTTACGAAACAGGATACGGCCAGTGCCATGTCGATCCAGCAATAATTCAGCCAGCTTTTCCCTGGCACGCCGTGCTGGAGCCGAATCGGCAGCTTGATCCTTCAGGTGCGCCAGTAATGTGTTCGATTGTTCTGAATCAATCGTTGAAGCAATGAGTTGCTTGATATTGTCATCCAATTCCTCATGGTTCAGTAAAGCCTCGACTGCTTTGGCAATCGGCTCGTAGGATTGCTCTTCGGCAACGAAAGCTGCAAAATCGTTAAAGCGGTTCGAATCAAGCAAACGCAGGCGGGCGAAATGACTTGCTTTGCCTAATTGCTCCGGTGTGGCTGTTAATAACAGTACCCCTTTAGTGTGAGCGGCCAGTTGCTCAATCATCGTATATTCCGCGCTGGCGGATTGTTCAGACCATTGCAAATGGTGTGCCTCATCCACAACCAGCAAATCCCAATTGCCTTTTAACGCAGCCTGAAATCGTTTTGAGCTTTGGCGTAAAAAGCTGAGACTGCATAGAATAAGTTGTTCGCTGTGAAATGGATTTTCTTGCTCGTCGCTTTCTTCCGGCGAGTGGCATCGTGCTTCATCAAATACGCTGAATTGCAAGTTGAAGCGTCGCAGCATTTCCACCAGCCATTGATGCATTAATGTTTCCGGAACTACAATCAATACTCGCTTGACGCGCTCCGATAGCAATTGCTGATGGAGTATTAATCCTGCTTCAATGGTTTTTCCCAAACCCACTTCATCCGCTAGCAAAACGCGAGGGGCATAACGACGCGCTACTTCATGAGCAATATAAAGTTGATGGGGTATCAGGCTGGTGCGAGTGCCTACTAATCCATAGAGCGGATTTTTTGCTAGCTGATGACGCAATAACAGAGATTGATAGCGGATCTGGAACCATTTGTCCTGATCGAACTGCCCGTTGAATAAGCGCTCCATCGGACGATTGAATTGTAAATGGTGTGCTAACTGTTCTTCTGCCAGTTCTATCAAATCACCCTGTTCACTAACACCAGAATAGATCAATAGCCCGTTACGTTCATTCACAACAGTCACTTTCAGTGCAATCCCTGCGTGACTGCTGATAGTATCGCCCACTTTAAAAACAACGCGAGTCAGTGGCGCTGAATGTTTGGCATAAGAACGAGTTTCGCCAACAGCCTTGAAATCAATGCGTATTAATCTATGTTCGACCTCTTGGACTGTGCCAAGACCCAATTGTAAATCAACGTCGCAGATCCATCGTTGGCCAACCTTAAAATCATGCATGGTATAGCTCTGAAATTCAAAAAGAGCAGTATAGTAATGAAATAGCTAAAAAGAAAAGGCAATCCTTTACTATATCTCTATATCTGGCAATTTACTGAGAAGTTGAAGTGAGGTAATGGACGCCCACTACCTTAAACGGCATCGAAGTGCCAAAGTAGTGAAGCAATAAAGCCCACCAAATAGAGAGTCAGTATGTACAAAAATCAACTCAAAGTGATAGATGAAATGGAAGGGAGGTTTGGGTAACTGCCGCTCTTCTAAAACTCGGTCGCTTGCGACCGAGTTCTTTAAATTGTAATTTTTATGTGTCTATGTCAAGCTTTTTCTCACCTATACCAGTTTTTTTATGGTAATTTTTCCCCTTTAAGGGAAACTCTAATCGCTAATTTATCAATTCAATTGCAAGGTGGTAATAATGCTGATGGACACTAATAATTATTACAGTGAGTTAATAAAACTCTTACATTCCGATGAAGGCAACGACCCTACAGGCTTTCCGCAACAAGCAAAATTATTTAGCTGCGGCCAACTTTTATTGAAGTATGTTAACAATGCGGATCTAAAAGCGTGTTTTGCTGTCATCGAATTCAAAAATACCGAACGCTCTTATGTCTATGGTGGTGCGCTTGTCAATTTAAAGGTGTGGGAACTCATTCTTAAAACAATAAGCAATGTATTGCCAGCTAACGCCTATCTTGGTCGAATCAGCCTTGGGGTTGCCATTCATGCCTGGGGGGATACTATAGAGCAAGAAATGCTAGAGACATTTCGCAAGATTGAGGTTGAATTGATGCGTTTGAGTTTTGTCTGTCCGCCTTTTTCTTACAAGGTGGAGCTGCATATCTCTATCAAAATAGGATATCTCGTTTACCCTGATGATTGTGGAATTCTAAATGACTTTACTACCGTAACTCATTATGCAGCACTCACCTCGATTGGATTTCACGATTTCCAGCGCAGCGTGAGAATGCGCCGGTTTAATCAGCAATTAGTAATAGATGCAAATCGCTATTGTCTCGTCGAAGAAAAATTACGGTATGCGTTACTTGCAGAATCAATTGAGATGTACTTTCAACCTAAAATTGAACTGCTTTCGAGGAAAATATATGGTGCCGAGGCTCTAGCACGTTACACCGATAAGGATATAGGGGTCATTCCCCCCGTAGAAATGCTCGATGTGATAGAAAGTGGACGAGTAATCATTGCCTTTACGCAATTGACCTTAAAGAAAACGATGCATTTTGCTGCAAGAATTAAACATTTATTACCTGAGAATTTTCGCTTTGCTATTAATATTTCCCAGCATTTATTTAATTATGCAGATTTTGATTTTGTTAAGATAACACAAGAACTTCTAGAAGAATCCGATTGTTCCGGCAATTTGCTTGAGTATGAGATCACGGAAACAGCTTATTTTGATCAGCAAATCGCCGACAATGTGTTGTCTACCTTGCAAAAGGTTAAAATGCTGGGTATCAAAGTTTCCGTTGATGATTTCGGTAGTGGTTACGGAGCGTTATCTTTAATCTCTAACGATGTGGTAGACACGATCAAAATTGACAAGCAACTTACTGATAATATCCTGGACCCTTCCAAGCACGTAAATGCTTTTTTACCCACATTAGTTTGTGCCACGGCAAACTCGGGGATAGATATAGTCGTTGAGGGTATTGAACATATGTGGCAACACGATGAGCTTTGCCGCCGTAATATAAAGTACGGCCAAGGTTATTTGTATTCCCGTCCCATTGATGAAGTGCAGTTTATCGAATATCTAGAAAAGGCCTCTGCATAACTGGCTTTATCGAATGCGTGAGATCTGTAAGCATTTGATTTGATTGTGATGGAAATGAACAGAAAAGCTCAGAAACATGGTTATGCAAAGATCCCAAAAAAATTGTTATAAAATATGGAGTTAAATTGATATTGATTACAAATGAAGCAGCGTGAGAGGATACTATAAGTTACAGAAGGTCAGTTCAAATTTAACATCACCTTCGTAAACTCTATTCTTTTGTTCAGATTGAGCGGGAATGAAGCGAATGTTTAGGGCATATTTGTTGGCGCTAATTTCAGGTACACAAGGTAAATCATCATTCAAGTTGAGTCTTAACAAATGCGCCGCATATTCTGATCCTGTTTGTTGGAAAATGCCCTGATTTGCCACAGCTTGCAAGGTCTTCCCACTCTTTCTCAACAGAAAAAGTACAATTCCGAAAGCATTACGCACAGGTTGAAATGGAGCTAGCCATTCACTGAAGTCTTGATGTCTTTGAGTAGGATCCAAATTTAACCAATAATGATACGATGGCAAATCAAAAGCACAGCAGCCGCCTGGAATTCCGATTCGCTGTTTGATCGTCATCAGCCAATCATTTTCACGCAAATGTTCTCCAACCTTCCCTGGTATATTCAACATTTCGCGAAAAGTGATTTTAATGTCATTAAGTACATTATCAAGCGCGGCTTCAGAGACATTAGGGTTCTTTCGCAATGATTCGAGTATTTGTTTCTGTCGCTCAAGCTCTTGCAATAAATCCGATTTAATATCTGCGCGACTGGTGATTTCAAGCACTTCAAACAACGCAACAAGTGAGGCATGATGTTCGATTGCAGTATCTTTAGTGGAAAAAAAATCTATTTTATTGAATAAGTCTTCTAATCGCAGAAGAGTACGAATACGTTCGTTAAGTGGGTGTTCGTAACAAATCACAATAGGTATGCATCCACAGGGAAGATATGAAATGTCCCAATCTTGCCTTAAGCTGCATTATTTCACAATTAAAAATTAAATTTTTTAATGAATAGCTACTAAGTAGCAGGTTCATTTTTTGATAAAGCCAGATACTTATGGTGTAGCAATAAGATTTGTGCTTTTAGATATTCAATATCCTGATTATTCAGAATGACATCATCTGCTTTTTGTATGCGGGTTTCTCGTGCAACTTGTGTAGCCATGATGGATCTTACTTTTTGTTCCGATAGATTGCTACGCTCCATAGTACGTAAGAGTTGTTGTTGTTCATCACAATCAATAACCAGTATGTGTCGAATTAAATGATTGTAATCATTCGTTTCAAATAAAAGAGGAATGACAACGATGACATAAGGAGCTTGGCACTGCTTAATTCGGCGGATTACCTCTTTCAGAATCAATGGATGAAGAATTTGTTCAAGCTTGTGTCGCAATTCGCTATTGGCGAAAACCAAATCACGCATTTTATTTCTATCCAAAGTACCATCGGCAGCAATGATAGAAGATCCGAAAGTATTTTGAATCAGGCTAATAGCTGAACCATTGGGTTGGGTTAGCTGGCGAGCGATGATATCTGTATCAATGACATCAATACCTAAATCAGAAAAAAATTGACTGGCACTTGATTTTCCACAACCAATTCCTCCTGTTAATCCAACGACAAAGGTCATGAATTAAAACGTTCCAAAATAAGCATGATTTAGCTTGTTCCCCCAGAATAAGGCAATAAGTGCGCCGCCCACTAAATAAGGACCGAAGGGAATAGGTATGTTTTTATTGAGTCTGGCAGCAATAATTAAACCAACACCAACGACAGTTCCAACTAGTGATGAAAAAAGAATGACCAATGGAAGGATGCTCCATCCTAGCCACGCGCCAATTGCCGAAAGTAATTTGAAATCGCCGTATCCCATCCCTTCTTTGCCCGTGATGAGTTTAAAACACCAGTAAATGCACCACAAGGAAAGATAGCCTGCAACAGCCCCAATAATTGCCGAATGAATATCGGTAAAACCATTATTCATATTGACCAGTAAACCTGCCCATAGGAGTGGCAGCGTTATATCATCCGGCAACAATTGAGTGTTTAAATCAATCACAGCCAGAGCAATTAATGCCCATACAAAAAATAACGTCGCAACTGTAAGCCAACCAAAACCAAAATGCCAGGCAACAAAACCACTCATTAAAGCCGTCACTGTTTCCACAAGTGGATAGCATAAAGAGATGCGTGTTTGACACTGAGAACAGCGCCCTCTTAAGAAGAGATAACTAATAATGGGAATATTTTCAAGTGCTGATAGTTTGTGTTCACACTGAGTACAGGCTGAACGAGGAGTGATGAGGTTGAAAACTGGCAAATCTGCGATGGGTTCATCACGTAATTCTGTGCATTGTTGCAACCAATTCCTTTTCATCATTACTGGCAAACGGTATATCACAACGTTTAGAAAGCTACCGACCATTAAACCGACGATGGTGATGAATGAGATAAAAAAGGCAGGTGTTTCTTCCAGTACAGATATCAGTGACATGATTGGTTTTAGTAAATAAAGAATGTTAAGAATGCAAAACCTAACTAACAACCATACCCATTTTGAAAATGGGCAAGTACATTGCAACAACCATGCCACCAATGAGTGTACCCAATACAACCATTATGACGGGCTCCATCAGACTCGAAAGCGCGGCGACTGCATCATCTACTTCCGCTTCGTAGAAATCTGCAACTTTACCGAGCATGGAATCTAGTGATCCGGATTCTTCACCAATAGCAACCATTTGGACTACCATACTGGGAAATACATTGGCATTAGCCATAGAAGACATCAAGCTATTACCCGTGCTGACTTCAATTTGGATATTTTTGGTTGCTTCATAATAGATATAATTACCGGCTGCACCTGCCACCGAATCCAACGATTCGACCAAAGGAACACCCGCGGCAAACATGGTAGAAAGCGTACGCGACCAGCGTGCGATAGTGGCTTTACGGATTACCTCGCCCAAGATAGGTAACTTGAGAACCATTCGATCCATGACGCGTTGCATCGGAATTGAACGCTTCCAAGCATAAAAGAAAGCATAAATTCCACCCCCTAAAATACCAATAATAGCCCACCAATAATCTACAAAGAAATCTGAGACAGTCATTACAAATAGTGTGGGTGCAGGAAGCTCAGCACCGAACCCTTCAAATAAATCCTTAAAAGCGGGAACCACAAAAATCATGATTACAGCAGTAATTACAAAAGCAACCACAATAATTGAAATAGGGTAAAAAAGTGCAGATTTAATTTTTCCTTTAATAGCTTGAATTTTCTCTTTGTAGGTTGCCAAACGATCTAATAAGTTATCTAAAATACCAGCTGCTTCACCTGCGCCAACAAGATTACAAAACAGAGCGTCGAAGTAAAGAGGGTATTTGCGAAAAGCATCTGCTAAGTTACTGCCTGTTTCAACATCAGATTTGATGTCCATCAGCAATTTGCTGACAGCTCGATTGCTATGGCCCTTGCCCACTATATCAAAAGCTTGCAGCAAAGGTACGCCTGATTTCATCATGGTAGCTAACTGACGAGTAAATAGTGTTATATCTTTGTCAGTGATTTTTCCGCCTGATTGAATTTTCTTGATTTTAGTAACCTTAATTCCTTGGCGACGTAAAGTAGACGTAACTACAACTGTTCCAGCCGCTCGCATTTCACCTTTGATTTGTTTGCCACTTTTATCCTTTCCCTCCCACGAATAATTGATTTCTTTTATTTTCTTTTCTGTTTGAGCTGTGATAGTTGCCATAATTAAACTCCTGAAGAGCCGGGGATATTCAAAAAAATTACTATGCCGGGAAATATTGTAGAAACTCAAAAAGATGAATTGAGATTGTGTGGAATTAACGGCAGAACACTATGGATTCTTAGCATTAATTTCGGAAAAGTCGAAGATTAAACGTGAGTTAGTTGGATATCAAATTTGAATGGTTTTTTGTAAGAGAATGTCGCAGCGTAATTTGTATCTTAACAATATGAAGTTATTGATAATATCAATAACAGTTTTATTTCTACTTCCCCTCTTTCTTCTGGAGAAAGGCTTGGTAAAAACTAAATTCTTTAGAAAATTAGATAGATTGTTATGTTCTTTTCTGATCAGTAATTTGCTCAATCTTTGAGTGTTCTAGCCGTACATATGCGAGTTAACCCGGGTTTTGTTTATCAACAACCGTTAATAATTATTTTGAATAATCGATATCGCATATGGAATTGTCACTAGGGGATGTTGTATGAATATAGTAGAACTGCTTGCATTTGTGGTTAAGAATAGCGCCTCAGATTTGCACTTATCTGCTGGCATGCCGCCGATGATTCGAGTACATGGCGAGATCCGGCGTATTAATTTGCCAGAAATGGATCATAAGGAAGTTCACAATATGGTGTACGACATTATGAATGATAGTCAGCGGAAATTTTATGAGGAATATTTGGAATGTGATTTTTCTTTTGCTATTCCAAATCTTGCGCGTTTTCGTGTCAACGCATTCAATACTCAGCGTGGTGCAGCAGTAGTAATGCGTACAATTCCATCAAAAGTTCTGAGTCTAGAAGATATTAAAGCTCCTAAGATATTTGCAGAGATTGCTAAGCAACCGCGAGGAGTGGTTCTGGTCACGGGGCCCACCGGATCCGGGAAATCAACTACATTAGCAGCCATGATCAATGACATAAATGAGAATGAATATGGTCATATTCTGACTCTTGAGGATCCTATTGAGTTTGTTCATGAAAGTAAAAAATGCTTAATTAATCAGAGAGAGATCGGGAGAGATACCTTAAGTTTCTCTAATGCTTTGCGCTCAGCATTGCGTGAGGATCCGGATATTATTCTAGTGGGTGAAATGCGAGACTTGGAAACCATACGTTTAGCAATGACCGCAGCTGAAACGGGACACTTAGTTTTTGGGACGTTACATACAAGTTCTGCCGCCAAAACGGTTGATCGTATTATCGACGTTTTTCCAGCAGAAGAAAAAGAAATGGTTCGAGCAATGTTATCGGAATCGTTGCGAGCGGTTATATCGCAAGCACTTTTAAAAACAAAGGATGGTAAAGGGCGTGTGGCCGCCCATGAAATAATGATTGGTACACCAGCTATTCGTAATCTTATCAGGGAAGCCAAAATTGCACAGATGTATTCGGCAATTCAAACAGGCCAAAATGTTGGAATGCAAACACTGGATCAGAATTTGACTGATTTGGTAAAACGCAATGTTATTTCAATGGCTGAAGCACGAAGCAAGGCTATGAATAAAGATAATTTTAGAGTTTAGAAGATTGCACGAATAGATCGAGATTCCAGGAGTATATGATGGATAAAGAACAAGCGACAAAATTTATGGCAGATTTGTTGCACCTGATGCTTAGTAAGAAAGCTTCGGATTTATTTATTACAGCCGGATTTCCACCCGCACTTAAGATAGATGGAAGAATGACTCCTGTTTCCCAACAGTCACTATCTGCACAGCATACGGAGATGTTAGCTAAAGCAATAATGAATGAAAAACAAACCGCTGAGTTTGAAGCTACTAAAGAATGTAATTTTGCTATTCATCCTGCTGGGATAGGACGTTTCCGGGTGAATGCTTTTGTTCAGCAGCAACGGATTGGTATCGTGTTGCGCACTATTACGACTAAGATTCCTGAGTTTGATGATTTGGGTTTGCCACAAGTTCTTAAGGAAGTTGTAATGAGTAAGCGTGGTCTTGTGATTTTTGTTGGAGGTACAGGTTCGGGAAAATCTACATCAATGGCGGCATTAATCGGTCATCGTAACAAGAATAGTCACGGCCATATAATTACCATTGAAGACCCTGTGGAATTTGTGCATGAGCATATTCATTGTGTGATTACCCAACGTGAGGTAGGTGTTGATACTGAATCTTGGGAAGCAGCCTTAAAAAACACACTCCGACAAGCACCAGATGTCATACTAATCGGAGAAATACGAGATAGAGAAACGATGGAGCACGCGATTGCATTCGCAGAGACAGGCCATCTATGTATGGGTACACTTCATGCAAACAGCGCTAATCAGGCACTTGATCGTATCATCAATTTTTTTCCAGAAGAGCGGCGATCGCAATTATTGATGGATTTGTCGCTGAATTTAAGAGCGTTAGTGGCGCAACGTCTGATACCGGCTAAAGGTGGAAATGGGCGAGTGGCGGCAATTGAAGTATTACTTAACTCGCCATTAATGGCTGATTTAATTTTTAAAGGGAGTGTTCACGAAATCAAGGAAATCATGAAAAAATCAAGTGAGATGGGAATGCAGACATTTGATGCTGCTTTATTCGAACTTTATGAGGCTGGCAAGATTAGTTATGAAGATGCGCTACGAAATGCAGATTCCATGAATGAGTTACGTTTGCAGATTAAGCTAGTTGGAGCTGAAGCTAAAGTGCGAGACCTAAGTTCTGGCATTGGTCATTTGACAATTACATAAGAAGAAAGTGAGCTTCCCTCGAAAAATAGTCTTCCAAGGGTGACGTACAATTAACGTTACATTTGTGAGGAAGACGATGAAGCAGATACCGAAGCAGGAATACACGGACGAGTTCAAGGAACAAGCGTTCAAGCAAGTGGAGATGGAGAAATCGATTGGTTTGGTAGCAAAAGAACCGGGATTGGTTGAGCAAACGCTGCGCAACTGGATAAAGTTAGCAGCGGTAGGCAAAAACTGACCGTTGCGGGTACCAAGGTTGTTACACTGGAACAAATGGATCTATCCCGGTTACGTGCTGAAAACGTAAGGCTGAAAGGAAGTGTGAGATACTAAAAAAAGCAACGGCGTACTTCGCGCGAGATGTTGTGTGAAGTACGCCTGTATTGATAATACACAATACACAAGATTCCTGCACAACCTCTCTCGCCAGCGTAATAACCAACTAAAATAGAGGTAGTTAAAAAACAGTTGGAGCAAAAGATGCAGATGAGTTTTGGAACACTGGAATTGGCAGAGCGATTGAAGCGAGATAGTGTATTGATGAAGATTGATTTGCTGATTGACTGGGAGGAATTACGTCCGAAGCTTAGTTCTACTTTGTCAGATTAACAAGACTTCAGCCAAGTGCAGAATTTTAGTATAATAACACTTTGTTTTATATATATTAATAACGATCATGCCGTAAAAACACCAAACAGTCTCTCAAATCCGCCCTTC
>JAGOKN010000040.1 GCA_017994575.1 Nitrosomonas sp. | reverse complement strand
CCTAATGCTACCAATTCCACCATCTGCTGACGAAACTCCGGTGGGTAAGCAGGTTTGTAGTTTTGTGTCATATTTCTTCTCCTTTAAACAGAACATAATGTGTCCGTTCAAAGGGGGCAACTCCACTAATCCGCTACGCCAGCAGCGGACACCTGCCGATTGACAACAACCCCGTCGAAAACACTATTCGCCTCATCGCGCTCGGCAAGAAAAACTGGCTGTTCACCGGTTCTGAGCGCGCCGGAAAACGTGCCGCCGCCATCCAAACCCTACTCGGAACCGCCAAACTCAACGGCCTCAACCCCGCACAATGGCTAGCCGACACCCTCGATAAACTCCCCACCTGGCCTAACAGCCGGATCAATGAATTGCTGCCGTTCGCACCAGAGGCTATTGAAGCATTGTTGAAGGAATGTGGGTAGGTGGTGGGGTTGGAGGGATACAGTAGAGGGGCATAATATGGCGGATCACGTGCACATGTGCATCAGTATTCCGCCGAAATATACAGTATCGAACGTAATGGGGTATATCAAAGGGAAAAGTGCAATTACGATAGCGAGGCGCTTTGGAGGTCGAGTAAAGAATTTTACTGGTGAGATTTTTTTTGCTCGAGGGTATTTTGTTTCGACGGTTGGGCTTGATGAAGAGATAGCCAGAGCATATATCCGCAACCAAGAGCAAGAGGATGAGCGCTACGATCAAATGAAATTAGATGTTTAGCCGCCTTGGGCGGCTCATGGTTTAGGACGCCTTTGAGGCGTTCACCCAATAAGCCTCCGGCTTTGCCGGAGGTAATTTAACTGGATATTTTTAAACTAATAGGGGATATGGATGATGATCTTAGTCAATATTTGAAATGAAGACTTACGCAATGATGCAGTGGCAGCGAATATTACATAAGATTTTGAAATCTGAATCTTGGTGCTATAGAAATGGTATTCCTTGGATAGCGATAGCAACGACTAGGATTCTTAAGTGATTATTTTCTGAGTTTTTACAAAGAATTGACTACAATATTATCCACTTACTAATAAGTATGCAGAAACTGCGACAACCTGGAAAAGGTTATGGGATTTTGTAAAGATCTCTGGAAATATGCATCCACTGAACTAATAATCGAATATAAGTTACTGTTGTTGTAAATTTTTTAATAAAAATTATTAAAAATATGTTATTACTTTACTAAAAAAATGCATGTATTTTGCAGTTCTATTTTAGAAAATTGCTTTGCAAGATTGTCAGAATATAGAAACTATGCAGTTGTATTAATATTTTGTCCAAGGTGTGGAGGCATATTTTGTACGGATCTGCTGTTGGGGATTGCCTCAATCAGTGCAAGAGCACCTTCAGCACTAATATTAATCGCTTTTTTGAGAACGGCCATGCTGACAGCTTGATTGGTGTTGGTTTCAGTCATTGCTGTTGCTATATTTGCTATTCCTGTGACGTCCATGAGGTTTCCTCCTTAGTTGTTATAAAAAAGTTAACGGCTCGCCATTGAAAAATCTTAGAGCAACGCAGAAGATTGGGAATTCATAGTGATAAGGCGGATTGTAAAGGAGCAGCTTACCGAGTCGATTGCCTAATTAACTTGAATGCAAGCAATGAATAAGTTAGTAATTACGCCAATTCGAGAAACATTCCTGCAGAGTTTTAACAATTCTTTGACCGGCACCGGACTCTCCATACACGGGCGGAAATAGTTGATTGCGGCAACGTCGTTGCGAACGTACTCTGTCGCGAATAATGGTTGGAGAAAAGCCGGTTAGAACGTTGGCTCCCGTTATGATGGTTTCCGGTCGTTCCGTATTGTCTCGTACTGTCACACAAGGTACGCCAAAAATATACGCTTCTTCTTGAATACAGCCGCTATCGGTAATAATTATTTCTGCAAACTTCTCATAAGAAAGCGATGTAAATGGATCTACGGAGTCAATGACCGTTATTCGTGACAACAAATCTAAACTAAGTCCATGATCTTTCATAGTGGACCGTGTCCTTGGGTGCATGGGAAAAATCATGGCATCGAATTCATCAGCTAATGTGTTGAGTGTCGAAAAAACATCGATCATTTTTGTACGGCTATCGGTGAATTCTTTGCGGTGCAAAGTGATATAGGCATAGCTGTCGGAACGCAGCTTGACGAGTTCAGCAGAAAAATCCTGAACAAGATCAATAGTCGTATTGCCTACATTAAAGATTCGTCCGCGCAAGTCCGGGATTTTATTTAAATATTCGGCATGATGCTGTGTATAGGTAAAGAGATAATGAGCTGCACTATCCACCATGATCCGATTGCGTTCTTCATACATGCAATTATCAAAAGCACGCAAGCCTGCTTCGACATGCACCAATCCGACATCAGAATAAACAGCGGCAATCGCTCCGATAATGGATGCCGCAGTGTCTCCATTGACCAGAATCAGATCAATTTGGAGCGAGTGAATGAGGCCGCAGACCCAATCAATGGCAGCGCCAACGCTATATGGCTGAGGAAAAATAAAATCAGGCGCATAACCCATTTGGGAAAAAATATTTTCTCGCATCAGAGGGTCTTGATGTTGGTTGGTATGCAGAACGAAAAAATCTACTTCAGCCGCGCGCAGCGCTTGCACGATAGCATAATTTTTCATCACCTCGGGTCGAGTCCCGATGACAATTCCAATTCTCACCGTGCGAGGATAGCTTGGGTAAATGATTCGGCTACTAAGCGATTTCCTAATTCATTGAAATGAACAGAATCGACATAGCAATTTCGATTGAGTTCATTGATAGGAACCCAAACTATATTTTTATTTTCTGCGGTAACTTTCTTAATGGCTGCATTGTATAGATTACGTTTCTCGGCGGTTTCTTTACAGAAGAAAATATGACCATCCGGATAAATGGGTGGAATTTCTCCACAAAAAATGGCTTTGTATTTTTTGATCAATAAGGTGCGGATGATTTGACGGTAATATTCTTCAAATAAATTTAAAGGCGTTTCGTTGCCAACATCGTTAGTGCCAATGAGTACGCACGCTTGATAGGTATCGCCGACAATTTCAATGTCATTGTTTAGCAAGAACCATAAATCTCGAGCGGTATATCCATTAACGCTGCGATTAATCGTTCGCCATTGATAAGGGGTATGCTCAGTCAATATCTGAGCTAGATACAGAGGATAGCAACCATACGTTCTAGCGCCAAACGTCTGACTATCTCCGATGCAAAGCAAGTTTTGGTAATGCATATCACGGTTTCCTGAATTATCGATGACTTGTCAAAATTGCAAGGTATTGGAGATTTTTTGAGATCTAAAAGAATACTCCAGGTCGACAGCAGAAAGAATGATTCTAGGATCCTGCTATTCCTTGAGAAATAGTATCTTTACTAATTGTAGAGAAGTCAGTGTCAATCATCATAATTTTCATCAATCGTTCTTTCTTGTCGTATTTTATAATGATAATAATCACTTAAGTGGTTCATTCAAATGATATGCCACGTGCTTGTAGGAATATGTCGTGCAATGAATTTCAGTCGCATTTTACTTGATTAATTGCTAGATTCAAGCGGGCATCATACTTATCCTACTTAATTAGTAGGAATGTAGTCAATTAACTATGTAGTCGTTTGCCTACAACTCGAAATTGATTTCATAAATTAAATTAACTATCGCGACAGTTTCTAGCACAAAAAATAGTCTGTGTTTCTCAGGTAACTTTCATTCTCCAGGGTATTTCAGTCCGACTTGCGCTCTGATTTGATCCAGTATTTCCATGCGCGCGAGCGTATCTGCAAGAGGAATGGCAGTGCTTTCCAATTTGTTTTCTCTGATGCATCGATTCACCTCAGTCGCTTCAAAATGATACCCTGCCTTGTTCCAGGTAATCCGGGGTAATTTCTTGGAGCGCCATAGCACGGATAGCCGAGCACGCCAGAACATAGGCATCCAAACTATTCCCTCAGTGCCGAATATAAAAGCATTCTGCAGAGTGCGGGTACGAACAGCGCTTGACAGCAGGGCGAGTTGACCTCGATGATACTTCAGAATGATGCTTGCCTGTTCATCTACATTCGTTGCACCCAGATGGGCAAGCGCCTGAATTTCGGTGGGCTGAGAGCCTAATAGCTGTGATGCCAGGGCAATCGGATAAATGCCGACGTCAAGAATCGACCCGCCGCCAAGTACCGGATTAAGAATTCGCTGCTCAGGCTCCCAAGGAGCGCGGAATCCGAAATCAGCTTTCACCATGCGCACTTCTCCAATTAAGCCGTTGCGGATCCAATGCATGGCGCGTTGATAGGCGGGGTTAAATCTTGTCCACATGGCTTCCATAAGAAAAAGTTTTTTCGATTGCGCACAGGCAATCATCTGGCTGGCTTCTGCAGCATTGAGTGCAAATGGTTTTTCGCATAGCACGTGTTTGCCGCTTTCAAGACACAGCAATGTATGTTCTTTATGAAAATTATGTGTTGTTGCCACATAAATGACATCGATATCGGGATTTGTCACTAATTCCGCATATGATCCATAGGCATATGGAATATGATGTCTGGCAGCGAATGCGGTCGCACGTTGAAGAGATCTTGCTGCTACAGCGATGATTTCCGTGTCCGGAGTTTTTCTGAGATCGGCAGTGAAACGATCGGCAATGCGTCCTGCACTTAAGATGCCCCATCGGATGGGTACGCTCATGGAATTCTCCTTGGATCAATTTGACAAAACATCTCTCAATTTTGCGATATCAGAATGGTTTGCATTCAGGTCAATATTGAAATTGGATAGCATTGTATCGCTGTGCCAAGGCTTCGCCCAGTTGGATTCCAATGCAATGGGACAATTCCCTCTTTGCTGGAGGGTTGCCAAATCTGCTAATCGCTCTACACTGGTTGCAGCGATTTGCGTTTCAACATGATTCAATCAATGTAAACAGGATAAGCAACTATGCCGAGTCATACAAAGAAAGTCGAAATTAATTTGGGGTATGCGTGCAATGCGAAATGTCCTTTTTGCTATTACTATGATTCCGTAGTTACCAAAACCAATGAAAATATGCTGACTACCGATGAAGCTATACAGCAATTGAAGCTAGCCAGAAAGCTGGGTATTACAGAGATTGAGTTTACCGGGGGCGAGGCTACGTTGCGTAGTGATTTGCCTGAGTTGATCGCTTATGCTAAGAAAGAGCTTGGTTTCTCCATCGTGTGCCTGATTACCAATGGTATTCGGTTGTCCAAAAGAGATTATGCTGCCAGTCTGGTTGCTGCCGGTATCGATGACATTCTGTTCAGTATTCATGGGCATGATGCCCATACGCATGATGATTTGACGAAAGTACCGAAAAGTTTCCATCACATCATGCAGGCCATGGATCACGCCAGCGAGCTGGGTGTGCGTGTGCGCACCAATACGGTTGTTTGCAAATCGAATTATCAATATCTGACTGAAATCATGCGATTATTGATTGATAAACAGGTCGACAATATCAACTTCGTGATGTTCAATCCGGTATTGCAGGCAAAAAACATTGATATCGTTCAAGAAGTGTATGTCAATTACGCCGATGCGGGTCGGGAAATCATGCGCGCCATTCAATCATGCGAAGCTGAATTACCTCACTTCAACGTAAGATACATGCCTTTTTGTTTTCTACCGGGCTATGAGCGATATGTTACCAATATGGATCAAATGACGTTTGATCCTGATGAATGGGACAATTATGCGAGCTTTAGAATCAGAAAAGGCCGCTTGATATCCTGGTTGTGTGCGGCGATGGGTGTTTTGAAAATACCCTATCTTCCATTTGTTGTCCGGCATGGCTGGAAAGCAACCTGTACGGCTGCAATCAGTCGATTCTATGTCATGAAAGATCGTGTCAAGACAAAACAGTGCAAGCAATGTGCCTATGAGAATGTATGCGATTATCTGTATCGCCATTATCACGCTATTTATGGGGCAGCCGATATGATTCCGATAACAGGGAATAAAGTGAATGATCCCGCGTGGATTATGAATGCAGCGAAGGTTCGTCAACCGGGCGTGTTGCCGCAAAAGCCTGATCGGTCGGCAAGGAACCAAGATTCCTTGCCGTGGAAGGATCCGGAAATCACGCGCCAAATCACTGGTGAATGATGAGGATAATGGGGGTTGTCATTTTGAGATTCAATATTGATCAATGCATGTAATGAATACGTTCATATCAGTATGAATTTCAAGGAATTCAAGTATCGCATGATGAGACGGGCATCGCTTGCCGGTATGTGGCTCAGCATGCGGACAGGCTACGGATTGCCATTCAAAAAAACGATCCTTGCAGACAATTACGGATTTTGTAACAGCACACAATCCTGTCTGCCGTCTTTGCCCTGGAGTTACCCTGATTTTGCCATATCAAAGCTCTCCGCGGCGGATAATGAATCTCTGGAAGCAATCATTGCGGTCATAGCCGGGCTGCAGGGCGACTGGCATAAGGAACCGGATACCGGGCGATACTGGCCTATTCAATTTTTTGCCCGCATCGTTTTTCCGCCTGGTAATCCCACCGGAGACATTCAGCGAGTTTGGGAGCGATCCCGATTGCAAAATCTGGTTACCCTTGGTCTGGTCTGTAGTGTGTCGCAGCATGCGCCAACTCAACACTTATTGATCCAAATGCTGGAAAAAAGAATGTGGTCATGGATCGACGGGAATCCATGGCTTCTAGGCATACATTATATTTCCACCATGGAGTGTGCGCTCAGGCTGATCAGTATTTGTCATACATGGGATCTGGTCAGGAATCAAACGGTCAGTCAGCAAGCCTGGCAAGGAGTGGTGCATCTGGTACACAGTCATGCCTATTTTATCCGGCGCAGATTATGTCTTTATTCGTACGCTGGCAATCATACGCTCGGGGAATGTGCAGGATTGATATATGCTGGCTTACTCTTTCCTGAACTGCCCGATGCACAAGAATGGTTGCAAACCGGGTTGGATGAGATGGGGCGGGAAGCCAATGTGCAAATACTTGCCGATGGCGGCAATCGGGAGCAATCGTTTCGTTATCTGGCCATGATGGTCGATCTGTGTGGATTGGTGACGGCGCTTTTAAAACATTACGGCAGATCTGTGCCGGATGGCATTGAGCAAGCCTGGATACGCGGCAGCTCCTTTTTGCAAGCATTTGCCGCTTCTCCTGACAGATTGCCCGCTGTGGGGGACAGCGATGACGGGTATGCGCTATCTCGCTATCTTCGGTTATCCTGGCAACCGAACAGTCAGTTACCTGAATCATCCAGAGAGCGCTTGCAAGTTTTTGAAGCATCGGGTTTTTCAAAGATACTGGGTCAGACCGCACATGGCCATATGCTCTTCACGCACGGACAGCTTGGCATTGCGCGCGGATTCGGTCATGGACATGCCGATGCCTTGTCAGTCTGTTGGGATCTGGGTGATAAACCGATCCTGGTCGATCCAGGAACCTATCTCTACGACCGGGATCCGCATTTTAGACGCTATTTCCGCGGCACATCGGCGCATAACACGATTGTCGTCGATGCCCTGGATCAGGCGCTGCAAAATCCTCAAACATCATTTGGCTGGCGACAACCGTATAAGGCTCGATTGGTTTGGCAGCAAAAGGATCTGGAGGGAAAAATCATACTATTAGCCTGTCATGATGGTTATTCTGGATTAGGAGTCACGCACTGGCGGGCGCTGATCTATGATCATCGGTTCGGTTGGGCGGTATGGGATCGCATCGATGGCATGACTGAGCATCATTTTGCGATGCACTGGCATGTGGATGCGCCGATTGAAAGAGCTGGTGATGGATGGATGGTTGATTGCGCAAATGCGCCGTGGTTTATTCACATACAAGGCGGGGAATCGGGTTGCTATCGTGGCAACGGGGATTTGCCATTGGGGTGGATTTCCAGGAAATATGCAGCTCGAGAACCGATAAACACTATTAAAGCCCAGGTACGCACTCAATTGCCGCATGAATTCCTGACTATCATCAGTGCGCAGCAGAGTATCCCAAAGGAATTACTCATTGATGAACCATTGATCCAGAGGCTGCGCAATCAATGTAAGCATCCATGTTTATCTTAGATTGGTCATCGCACCATGATGCATTCCGGTTGGAACAGATTGTCATGGGTGAGTCGATTTTCCCGGTTTTCAGTATTAGATTACTACTCTCATAAACCTTGTTTACTGAGCCGCCCGGCAAATTCTTACAAGTAAACTAAATAATATCCTATATATTTTTCAATGAATTAGATCTAGCATTTTAACCAGTGCTTATTGCTAATGGGTTGAGCACTGTGTTCCTGATTCCCCTACAATATAAAGGAGGTGGATAATGGCTTTTACCGATCATTGCGATTTATATGCAGCGGTACATGAAGAAGGTGCCAATCGCCTGATTCAGCATCTCATGCTTCAACGTCCTTCCATGTTTAACTATGCGACTGCCGATGTGGCTGCCAACAAGGAGCTGTGGTGTGAGCAAGTTAAGTTTACCGATGATGTACCCAAATATGGCAACCCAATATTTACTGTATTGCCGCCATTGCCGGTGATTGGGGTGGATTCTCCACCGGTGGGATTGAGTTATTGCGTGCAACTGCAGAAGTTTGAACTGGATTTTCATCCGAATAATGTTTTTGGCCTCCCTCCTGAATTAGACCCGCTGAAGGAACAGCATTTCGCACTTCATTTTTTGGTGTGCGGCGCGCTTGCTTGCCCGGATGATCGTGTTCTGGAACAAATTCCCGTATTTCCTCCAGAAACGAATAAAGAACGTCCTGAAAAGGTGCCCCCCGTTCATGTTCCGGGCAAGCTCCAGTGCTTTTGTTTGAGAGTATTTGTCGTTGGCCATTTTGAGCGCGCATTTATCCTAAGCAAAGAAACGTTGCTGGGCAAGGTGGATGGCGTCGAAATTGTCGACATTAAACCAGGAGAGCTTGAAAACAGTATTGAGTGTTATATCCGCACGGCAGTGACCATGACATTGCGGCAGAAACTGGCGATCCCGCTGGCTACTTTCTTTGTCAGCTTCCCGCTATTTGGAATGGGCACAGTCATTTTGACACCCACCGCCAATCCTCCTATACCGAATAATCCTGCAATCGAGGAAGACCAACTCAAAGCCTTTATCACCATGACGGTCATTTAATGAGGGAGAATCATTATGAATCACGTCACAATTGCTGCTTCTGAAAAAGCATTTGAACAGTTGTTTAAAGCAGTACGCGACAACTTCACCGTTGCCAAATCCGACAGCGCAAATTTTGGTCCTTTCTCAGCCAGTTATGCAATTCAACTGCATTTGGCTGGCGGTAGCATTCAGCTCAACAACGACGGCACGATTGAGATCAAAACTGTGGATGTAGTGTTCGATGTGCTCAAAGTACAAATTTGCTTTGATTTGCCCGGATTCTGTATTCCCAATTTTTGTATTATTCCCGATCCATGGAATGGTTGTCTGGTGGGTTTTCCCGGTTTCTGCATCGGGGGTCCCGTATGCCTTCCGCTTGATTTAAGTGGTTTGGTTTCGGAAATTAACGATATAAAGGCACGCCTCAATCCCAAATACTTTGTTGATCCCGGCCGTCTGCCGACTTGGTCTGACTTGGATGCCGAATTTGCCGGTAAGCCCAACCAGTGGCAAATATACATAGATCCTGACTGGGTGAGCGTGGATCCGATTGATATTCCGGCAAGCGTAGGCAACATGGTCGAGAATGCCTTGAGGAATGCAATTAACAATCTGTTTCCAGGTTGGTTGCCGGGCTGGGCCAAGGATCTGATATGGGCTTTCCTGGGGCCATTGCTTGGCGTGTTGAAGGGAGTGCTCGGTTTCTTGGATAGTTTTGAGGATTTTCTTCAGGATTTGCTGGGCAATCAATTCGATATTCTCGGTTTCATTGAAACGGCGGTGGCGGATTATCTGGCTAGTAAATACCCTATCTACCAGTTTGAAGACCCATACCCGATACTTCCGCAGAATGGTTTGTTGATTCCGGTGAAAATTCCACTGCGCAATCTGACTGCCACTGTCAATACCAATGAAATGATCGTCCTCGCGGATGTCGGTTAAAAGGAGAGCATCATGCATTTAACTTTCGATCAGCATTTATTTTCCCAATCCGGCTTGGATAGCGGTTTTCTGACGCTACTTGGATCAGTCGTTCATAGCTTTCATGAGCCCGGCGAATATCGGGGCTCGGTTCATAAAGTCGGCGGCGGGCAGGCGGTTTTTTATATCTCTGTTGACAAGAATAGCTCGGCAGCCCAAGTGAATATCGACTTAGCTGCATTGCGGGAATACGCAGGGACGGGCGATCAGCATTGCTGTGACAAGCAAACGGATAATCATTTTACAGTGAATCCCAGAGGGTATGTAGTGTTTCATGTTTCACGCGGCAGTGGCGGATTCAACGTGCATGTGCGCCGCGCTGTTGAAGACCAGAAAGAAAGGGTGTTTAACAGTCAACAGTTAGAGGCGGGTGATATTTTCTCGGCAGTCATCATCCGACCGGGCTTGTATTCGGTTGTCAATCAACTGGAACGTGCAAAAGCTGAACTCACCGTTACCTATCCTGAGATTGACAAAGTCGCCTACCGTCCACCTGCACCGGAACGTGTACAAGTGAGTAGCAAAGGTTTTGAGCCAGCGCGTGTTGAATTGAAGCCGGGGCAAGGATTGGTGTTTGATGTCAAAGTATCCGCGCGCATTGTCATTGACCTGATCAAACCGGATGACGGCCCTACTCATGACCGGAAAACTCCGCCGCACAGATGGTCCAAGCATGCGCTGCCGGAAATAAAGCTTTGAGGACAGGGAATTCCCCTTATCAAAACTTGATGCGTATAAAGCACGTCGCGATCTGGTATGACTATGTCGGCTGCCAGATCGCGGCACTCATTGAGCGATTTGGCTTACAGGCATCCCGTGTTCAGATTATGCAAACCTACGAGGATATTTGTGGGGATTCATTGGCCTTTTCACGCAATATCCGCCCACGCTGGGATTCGCGTATCAATCATGACGGTACGCCAATCCAGTATGCGGTGACGCTGGGATCTTCCCAGCATACCTTGCAATTTCTCAGCACGGCCGGCAGCCCCGGCATCACTGGTGCTGAGCGGATGAAGAAAAACAGAGAATGCATGGCCACTATTGCGCGACGATTTCGCGCAGGTGAAATGCTGGCATCGGCGAATCATTTGCTGGATACGCTGACGCCCAAATCAGATATCGACTTGCTGACTGACTCCGGTGGAGCGTATTGGGTGGGTGCGGCTTTTTCGGCATCGCAAGAATCGCGCTTGAGAATCTACATCAATACGCGCTGGGGAAAAGAGCGGGATCGATGGACACGCTTGAGTCAGTTTGCGAATTATTTTAATAAATCCATCAAATGGCGAGATATTTTGGGTACGTTGGCATCCGAATTGCAGCCGCTCGGTATGGCCATTACTTTAAATGGAAATCAACCACCCAGTGGGCGTATTTATCTGAGTGCCTATGGTAAGTCCATGCCTTTTTATGAGGATTTGGCACTTAAATATGGCGGTCAGCCTTTCATGCAACAAATGAGTACATTGGCTGTATGCATGCTGGGTGATGATTATGCTTATCCAACACAAACTGCGGTATGTTCATTTGGTTTTGGCGAAAATCAACAATTGGACTTTAAGTTTGAACTATGTGCGCACTGTTTGTTTTCCAGTGATATTGAGGCTATACAGCGTTTGCGACACTGGTTTGAAACCACGCAAATGAATGCAATTGATTATTGGAATGCTCTGGATGTCCTGTCAGATGACTATCTGAGCGAGCAGTCGTTAGATTTGCATTGTTATGTGGGAATAGGACTGCGGCATGAAGTGTCGTATGCAACTATTTATCTCAAACCCCGTTTTATTCTGCCATGACAGAAAAATCCCAGGCATTGGATAATTCCATCGCTGCCGGCCTAAACTATGTTTTGTCCAAGCAGACAGATGACGGATCATGGACGGAATGGGCGCTGCCGCCTGGTAGCTCTGCGACATGGACGACAGCCTATGTCGGTTATATGTTGCGGAATCTCCCGCTAAAGCTGGCAGCGGTTACCGCTCGCCACATTAAAAAGGCTGCGCATTGGTTAAGCGGCCATGCATTGCCGGATTGTGCATGGGGGTATAACGAGTGGGTAGGCCCGGATGCAGATTCCACCGCTTACGCAATTTTATTCCTGGCATCGGCCGATCAACCCGTATCGGACACGGTCTATGCCGCACTGGCTGATTGGCAATGTGCGGATGGAGGAATGACCACTTATTTACCGATCAGTGAGCCGCATGCCTGGAATATTTCACATCCGGATGTCACGCCAATCGTACTACAGGCCATGCTGACTCATTCCACGCCGGATCAAGCTGTGCTTCAACGCGGTATCGAGTTTGTCTTGGGGCAAAGAAGTTCAGGTGGATTGTGGAATTCCTTTTGGTGGGATTCCTGCTTGTATGCGACCGCTGCTAATCTGTCCTTGATGCAAACCATGGGTTTTAAGATGACCTCCTGTATTGCGCTTACCCAAATCAAACCTGCTAATGCGTTTGAGTCGGCATTGTTGATTTCCAGTCTGCTATCGGTGCAATGCAATGATTTGCCTGGATTGGTCGATGATCTTGTGGACCAGCTCTTCAAGCAGCAACAGCCTGATGGCAGTTGGAACGCGGCTCCCATTTTGCGCGTCACCCGGCGGGATTGCTATGCTCCTTGGATAGCAACCGATGCGGGGCCATTGTATGCAGATCCTCACCGGCTGTTTACCACTGCCACGGTACTCCATGCATTGTCACAGGTTCATGCAGCATTCAGAATCTAATCCCGATTCGGTTCCAAATATTTTCCGATAAGTTATCGAAACATTTTACTGGTCATTACTTCATGTTTTTTACGTGGTAGTTAAGTAAAATGAACCAATGATTTACACATCTGACTTGATTTTCTATACCCTCAGTAGATTGCCTCCAGTGGATTAACGCATGAATAAACATTATCTCAGCCCGCTTTTCTCTCCTCGTTCTGTGGCCGTTATCGGTGCCAGTGATCGCATTGATTCGGTTGGATGGGTGGTATTCAAAAATATGTTGGAAGGTGGCTATCAGGGCAAGCTGTATCCGGTCAATCCCAATCATGCTGAAATACAAGGTCAACGAGCCTATGCCGACATTAAACAGATTGGCGAGCCGATTGATCTGGCTGTCATCGTCACTAAGGCGGCTACGGTGCCGGATATTATCGAATTATGCGGCAAGCAGGGCACGCGAGTGGCTTTGGTTCTATCCGCGGGATTCAGCGAGACCGGATCACAGGGGGCAGCACTGGAGCGTGCGGTCGTGGAAAACGCCAAACGTTATGGAATGCATCTGGTCGGTCCGAATTGCCTGGGTATTCTGTGCCCTGCAGTGGGTTTGAATGCCACTTTCAGCAAAGGGGGTGCAATTGCCGGAAACCTGGCCTTGATTTCTCAATCCGGGGCTTTTTGCACGGCGATTCTGGATTGGGCGCGGCCGAATGACGTCGGCTTTTCTAGCATCATTTCCATGGGCGCTGCCGCTGGCGTGGATTTTGGCGAGATTCTCGACTACCTTGCCTCGGATCCGCATACGGAAAGCATCCTGCTCTACATTGAAGGAATACACTGTGCGCGCGGCTTCATGAGTGCATTGCGTGCAGCCGCAAGAATTAAGCCGATTTTCGTCGTCAAGGCAGGGCGCCATGAAGCGGGTTCCAAAGCGGCCTTCTCTCATACCGGCGCATTGGTCGGTGCGGATGATGTGTTTGATGCCGTTTTGCAACGCGCTGGCGTGGTGCGCGTGAATACCATTGTGCAGTTATTTTCCGCGGCGCAGGCACTGTCCACTCATTTTCATCCGGCCGGCAAGCGATTGGCGATTGTCACCAACGGTGGTGGTCCGGGCGTCATGGCGAGCGACCGAGCGGCCGATCTGGGCGTGGTCATCGCCACACTTGCTGAGGATACATTGACTCAATTGAATGCCGGTCTACCGGAAACCTGGTCGCATGGCAATCCTCTGGATATTATCGGTGACGCAACGGCTGAACGCTATCGACATGCGGTCACGCATTGCCTGCAAGACTCAGGCGTGGATGGCGTGCTGGTCATTCTGACACCGCAAGCCATGACCCAACCACTGGAGGTGGCCTTGGCTGTGATTGAATCTGCGCGGAAATTTAATAAACCATTAATCGCCTGCTGGATGGGTGAATTACAAGTGGCTGAAAGCAGGCAGGCTTTTATTAGAGCAAAAATACCGTGCTTTCGTACCCCGGAGCCAGCCGTCGAGGTGTTTTCTTATATTGCCGCCTACTATCAAAACCAGAAGTTACTTATGCAAACACCCGGTCCGATAGCGCAACACAGCGTGCCGGACGTGGAAGGTGCGCGTTTGTTAATTGAAGGCGCATTGGCGGAACACCGTAAAGTCTTGAATGAAATGGAATCCAAAGCCATCCTAGCGGCTTTTCATATTCCGATTGCCAGAACCATGGTGGCACGCTCGCCGAACGAGGCATTGCTGCTGGCAGAGGAACTGGGGCTTCCAGTCGTCATGAAAATCAATTCCCCGGACATCTCGCATAAATCCGATTGTGGCGGCATTCGCCTCAATCTTGGCAACGCTCAAGCTGTGCGGGCGGCTTATCACGAAATTATCGAGTCGGTGAGAAAACATGTTCCCAGCGCAAGAATTGATGGTGTCGTGATCGAGCCTATGGTCATTAAAACCAATGGCAGGGAGTTAATGGTGGGAGTGACCAGTGATGCCATTTTTGGTCCGGTGATTACTTTTGGCGCAGGGGGAATCATGGTTGAGGTATTGGGCGATCGCGTGGTGGCATTACCGCCGCTGAATAGTTTTCTGGCCAGGGATATGATCAATAGAACGCGCGTCTCCAAGCTGTTAGCGGCATTTCGTCATATGCCGCTCATTGATATGGTCGCACTGGAGAGCGTGTTATTGCGGGTATCAGAAATGGTATGCGAATTGCCCTGGATCAAGGAAATGGATATCAATCCCCTGATTGTGGATGAAAATGGGGCTTGCGCGGTGGATGCGCGCATCGTGGTGGATTTTCTGCCGCCCGCTGCGGATCGTTACGCACATATGGCAATCCATCCTTATCCCAATCACTTCGTTACGCATTGGCAATTGCCGGAAGGTATCGATCTTACGATCCGGCCTATTCGTCCGGAAGATGCGGAGCTGGAACAAGCATTTGTGCGCGGATTATCAGAAGAATCCAAGTATTTTCGTTTCATGGATTCACTGCAGGAACTCTCTCAAAACATGCTGGTACGTTTCACACAAATCGATTATGACCGTGAAATGGCTTTGATAGCGGTGTTGAAAGAAGGTGATCAGGAACAGGAAGTGGGTGTATGCCGTTATATTGCCAATGTCGATGGTCAATCCTGTGAATTTGCACTGGTAGTGGCTGATGCCTGGCAGAAAAGAGGCATTGGCAATAAGTTGATGAATTGCTTGTTTGAGATAGCCCGCGTTAAGGGTCTCAAAATGATGGAAGGTGAAGTATTGGTTAGTAACCGTTCCATGTTGGAATTGGTGTGCAGACTTGGATTTGATGTGCTGATTAGCGAAAAAGATGACTCGATTAAACGCATTATTAAGCAGCTTTAATCAAACGATTGATTCGAGTATTTTGCGTAACTGACTAAGTTAAGTTTGTGCCCGTAAGTATTGAATTGGTTGTCTGGAGAATATTTTATCAGATATGAAATTCATGTTGGTTATCGTATTATCAGTAATGTTATCCTACAAAATATGCGCGATAATTTTCTTGACTTTCGATTTAATCCACAAACTATAAGAACTATAAGTATTTCTTTAGTTATCCAGATATAAAAAATAATTATTAGAATAACTTCATGATTAATAAGTCATAATAAAATTGTTAAATTATTAATCAGTTCAAAAATTATCCTTACCTCTCGATATGTTAAATGATCAATATTAATGTTTTCCACAAAGTTATCCACAGAAAATGTGGGTAATTTAATTTCTCTTTATTAAAGAAGAGAATATCATTCATACTGAAAGCTGCTTCTTAGAAGTATTGATACAAATTGGTCAGCATCCCTCTTCGGTTTGGTAGCATGAGGTTTGGGTGATGATTGAGCCATTTCGTGTTTTAACACTTTTTGTAGACAACTCAGAGAGCACTTCAAAATCAAGAACCCGATCAGTGAATAGCAATACTTATCGGGGGTAAGGAGAAGCATCATCAAGGATGCAACTATTTTATCGATCAACCACTCTCATTTCTTTAAGCAAAATAAACCAAGTTGATTTAACTCCAGCAGAGGTGCTTAAATGATTGAACAGAAAAAATTGTATGAACCTGAGAAAGTTTCATGTGAAGTTTGCCTAAAAGAAATCCCGATATCCGAAGCATCAAGTGTAAAGGCTACGGATTATATTTTGTATTACTGTGGTCTTGATTGCTATGACAAGTGGCGGAAGCAACAAGGCGAATCTAAATAAAAATGCTTGATGCATGATTGCGCTCTTGATTTTTCGCTTTCTTAGAAACTGCCGATTGGCATTGGCTTCCGAATCCCTTGTCGACATACACCCGATTCGCCTCGATATGCGCACCCTTGATCATCAATTCATGTGATTGAAGCTTGTTCATTGATAGAGGCCAGCAGATCACCTAGTCGACCGCTCGTCACTAGCCGGTTACGGAACCGGCACAAAATGGTTTCGTCCGGTATCGTGTCCGGCAAGGACAATCCATAAAATTGTAGAAAATCAATCCGTACACACAGCGCTTGTTCCAAAGCAGCATCCGATAAACTATGCCATTGACCTAGTAGGATCGCTTTGAACATCATCAGCGCATCAAACGGTTCCTGTCCTCTACCATGCGATATCTCGCGCCTGTATAAACCCCTAAGCTTCGGACGCAGCGCTTCCCAGTCAATCAGAGCATCAACCTTCATCCAGTACACTGTCTCTCTTCAATCGCTCTGCCAATTCCAGTGTTCCAAAACTCACCTGCATCTTTTGCTCCAACTGTTTTCTAACTGCCTCTATTTTAGTTGGTTATTGCACTGGCAGGGGAGGTTGTGCAGGAGTCTTTTAGAAAGATTGCGCGGCAAACTGAACGGCAAAACTTATTCATACATTATCGAGCCTACAAACAGATTTCGAGATTGTTTAAGTTAAGCGATGATAGATGAAGAACTCAGCATCGGAATTCTCTATATTCTCTGTGCGATGAGGTTCGCTCCGAAGCAAAGCTACCTCCCCATATCTGTTTAGGAATAATTCTGAGCTCATTGACTTACCGTTTGGCCGTATTCAATAACCGCCTTATGTATGGCTAAGGACGATAAACATCCAGAAAATAAATAACATTTATGGTTATCGCATCAAGTAAGCCATATTTTTTCCTAAATCCACAGTCAAATATCAAATAAGTTATAATCCGATTCCCTCTTAGTTAAAATGAGCCGAGTATAAAATTTAATTATTCGCTCGTAAGGATTTCTATGATGAATAATTTTAACAATATTCAAGACAGCGAACGGTTGGCTACGATACAAGCGATTAGAACTGATATCGTCCAGAATGCGCAGTTTGACAAAGCTTTTATCATAATGAATGCGCTCGCTGCAGTCATTGCAAGCTATGCACTTCTGGCCAGCAGTGTATCTGGCGTTATAGGTGCCATGCTGGTTGCAATGTTGTTGGGCCCCATCGCCGGACTCTCGTTGTCACTCGTCGATGGAGATTACTCTCTGTTCAAGCAATCATCGAAATCCTTAATTGGCGGCGTCAGTATTGTCATTTTCTGCTCATTTATAATCGGCCTTATCCATGGCGACATGCCAGTTAGTAACGAATTGCTGATTAGAACAAATCCCAATTATTTAGATTTAATGATTGCGCTCGCTGGTGGTGCAGTCGGCGCTTATGCAGTTATTACGCCGCGAATACCGAATGCGGTTGTCGGAGTAGCGATTGCGACCGCCCTCGTGCCACCTTTATGTGCTGGAACGATCTTTTTAGCGCGTGGTAACTGGGATCATGCCTTCGGTGCTTATCTATTGACGATCACCAATATTGTTGCCATTCAATTTTCGTCATCAATCGTGTTATGGCTCTCAGGCTTTCATAATGCAATCGACCGATTCTACAGCAATAATAAAGTGATTTGGTTGAATGGAATCAGCATCGTATTGATGATATTGTTATTTGTAACGCTCAGCGCCAACACCAATATATTGGTGAGCCAAGTGATTTATGAAACAAAAGTACGCAATATTTTAGTTGAGGAATTTCAGAACTATCCCGGCGCTTATGTCAATGACGTACGGTTTTCACCAGAAAATGGCAAAAATATCATCCGGGTAGTAGTGCGCAGTCCAAAGATTATTTCCGCGCAAGATATTGCGATGATTGAATCAAAACTTCCGGATTCATCGAATAATCTGCCGATGGAACTGAGGCTCCGCCATATAAAGGTTTCGGTTATGACAAAAGATGGGCCCATTTTTGATTCCGAAATATCTCAGCTGAGCAAATAAGCGAGACGACACTTGAGAACGCTGTTTGAGCATGGGTTCACAAGTGAGCATGGGATCAGGTCCGAATCAAGAATATTGCCTATGAATTAATAAATAAGGTGTCAATAAGCAAAGCACATTGCCCCCTACTTTATTGATATTTCTATGTCACGGATAGGGTAAGCCGGGAGAAGGATTGGGGTGCGGAATCGAAATGCTTTGCTGAAAGCGGGAGCTTATGTTGGGTTCATTGGTGCAGCGGTGTTCATTGTGCATGTCGTTTTCACGTCGACCAGCTCAACCGCGCCTATTGGTTTCTTACTGATTCCTATCTATGGCTTCCTCGCAGCAGGTGTGGGATGGGCTTGGGTCTACATCATTTTTGCTTTGCTTGATCTGCGTTCCGGCAGGTCTTCATGGAAAAGCAAGAACGTACGCGTCGCCGCAGTGTTCTTATGCATTTCCTCGCTCGCGGGGCTCAGTTTTCTCGTGCAGCAAAGTGCGCTATCGGTTGCAAAAATCCGGACGCTACGCCGCAGGCACTTGAAGCAGTCAGTCAGCGCTGGATTCCTTGGGGGCGCAGGGAAGTGGATATCGCGCTGGCACAGCATCCGTCAACGCCCCTAGGCATTCTCGAAACGCTGGCGGAATCCGGCGATGATGCGGTGGTGCAACAAGTTGGCGCAAACGTCAATACACCGCTGGCGATTTTGGAAAGGATCGCGGCTGACCCGCCCACTTATGAGCGAGTCACAGGGTTGGCCCGTAATCACAACATCTCGCGAGTCATCATGGAAAAGTTGATAGCAGGCACGACGAACGAAACCAACGTTACCGACTCTGTCCGTCATGAACTATACAAAACCTATGTTTTGTCCGCGCTCGCTGCCAATGCGGTGCTTCCGCAGGATCTCTTCGATCGCTTGGCTGCTATCGATTCGCCGACGCATTTTCTGGTGCTCGCGATCATCAACACGCCCAATGCCAATTGTGATCAAATGGCTCGATTACTGGTTTCTGAGCCCTCAATGGAAAATGCCAGCTTATACAATAGCATCATAAACAAAATGACCGGGAAAGGTTGTTTTATGGAGGATCTGGAGCCTCAAGACAAAATGTGAGCGAGCAACGAACATGGGGTCAGCCGCGAATAGATAATAAAGACCTCTGCACAACCGCGAGAATTTAGCTGTAGTGACAGAGAAAAATTTCCAAATGACGCTGATTGCACGTCATTTTGGTAGAAAGTAAAGTTTTTCTCCTTTTTTTAGGGGAGTTTTCCCCATTATGCAACATTTGGACGGATTGCTCCTCTTAATGGTTGATCTACGAAGATTTTGTTGGTTGCTTTTTTCAGATTCATGCAGATACTTTTCAGTATGACCTGGGCGTTGACTTTTACCATACCGAAGTAGCTGGCGTGTCCCATTCTGAATAGGCGTTTGATTGTGCCGAAACACTGTTCGACAATATAACGTTCTTTGCTGATCAATTGATTCGCCAGCTTCTGGCGTGCCGAGAGCGGTTTGTTCTTGTACGCGCGATGCATGGCGCTCTTGATCTTTTGCTTTCTTAGAAACTGCCAATTCAATCGTTCCAAAACTCATCTGCATCTTTTGCCCCAACCGTCTTTTAACTCCCTCTATTTTAGTTGGTTATTACCCTGGCAGGGGGGTGCAGGAGTCTTTAAATGGCTATCGACCTAAATAAAGGAGTGCTTCATACATTGGTGCACTGGATATTCTAATTAGGCCGGCGAATGGTGAATTCATCTCCAAAATGAGAAGAGTGGCGCCTGCAATCGATATGGCACATGCTAGTAATGCTGCAATTGCTATTGTATTGCGCGGAGCAAATAGGCCAAATGTAGTAAAGATTAATGACAACCATGTGCCTAGTACCATTATTAGTTCTATCGGAATTGAATCCTCTCGTTGCAAATGTATGAGAGTTCTGGTCATGTTAATCTCGCTATTCATTTCTATCGCACGCGCTTGAAGCCCTTGTTGTACAGAACTAACTGGCGTTAATGCAAAGAGCTTGGAGTCGATGTTTTCTTCTTGGGCAATTGCATGCAAGCTGTCTATGGTATTTTTTGTTGCAATGTTATTCGAAAACAGTAGCTCAATTCTTCTGGCATAACTGGATTTGATTAATGCTCGAATATTATCAGTTTGTGGGCCATATTCACTTAGAATGCGATCAAGCATGATGACTCTGGCTGTGTTTTGAGTAAGCTCATCATCGAACCGGGTGAAATTGTCTTTAGCAGAAGAGACTAGTAAGCCAAGAACAATGGCTGAAATGGTGGCGATCACGGCGGTTGATCGGCCAACAATATCTTTTGTTTCTGTGGTTAAGAGTTGTCCTGGTAAGATCTTTTGCAACCATAGGCCCAAAAGGATGCCGCCAAACACGAAAGCTAGCATAAATAACGTAGTAATAAATGGGCTCATTTTATTTTAGGCTCCGCATATCGGTGTTTATAATAATTATAATAAATCGTGGATTATAAGCATTTGCACTCATTGGAGACAAATTGTTGTTAGTGGGGCAATAATTTGCTTTGTGTGTCTCTGTGGTAAAGCCAGGAGGAATCGTAAATTGAATTTTACCTTCAATTCAAAATATTGCGTTATATCATTGTTGATTGCCTGAAATATCCTAAATTCGTTGAAGCGTGGCAATAGGCATACTTTAAAAACCAGCACGCTGCTAGACCTTGTGCGAGTTTTGGACAGTGACACGGGTTTTTCCGTGCAAGAGTTCGTGCTTGCGAGCGTTCTCCGCAATGGGTATCATGCGCTTGCATCTGGACGCAATCCTGCTCAATCGACTTGGAGAGAGGAGGCGAGTCGTCGTGCACAATAATTAGTCATATTCACGAAGGAGGTTTCTCATGAAATCCATCATCAGCATCATCATCGCAGGGACAATTTTGTTTGCTCTACCGGCGTTCGCTCAAACTGCAGCTAATGCCAACAGCAACATGGAAATCCTGATGCAGAAGATCAAGGCAGATAAAAAACTGTTGGTTGCCGCCAACATGGACCTGACCGATGCGGAAGGTAAGGCTTTTTGGCCGTTGTATGACGCATACCAGAATGAGCTCCAGAAAATAGATGGGCGACTCGACAAAACCATTGAAGACTATGCCGTTGCGTACAATCAGGGTGCAGGGGCGATTTCAAACGATACAGCAAAAGCGCTGCTCAATGAAATGATTTCGGTTGAGGAACACGAAGCGAAGCTGAAGCGTACCTATGCGGAAAAAATCGGCGCGGTGCTATCGTCGGCCAAAACGGCCCGCTACATTCAGATTGAAAGCAAGATCAGAGCTGGACTGAGGTACGAGCTTGCACAAGAGATTCCCCTAGTGTACCAGTAGCCGTATCTGTATATCAATTGTGGGCATGGGCCCCACACAGGTAGCATACTCGTGTGGGGCCTCCATATCTGAAGCACTTCGTAGAATTGACCTTCCCCCAGAAAACGAGTCCATTGACTTGGAAGTCTGACTGTTTTGAAATCGCCGGCTGATTGATCGCACGCACATGGGGCTAGGTCTAGAATTAGAATATTGCCGATGAATTAAGCATATTTTTGTTTTGTGATATTACGGTGTGCACATTATCTGTGCTGGATTCGTGATGCTGTATTTGACTACAACAACTGTGTTTTTATTTAAATTGAAAATAAATATGAAGATCAATTTTACAAAAAAATAGTTTGCTACTCTGCTTGAAATGATTGATATCGCAAATTGATGTATGCTGATTTTCAAGGAGTCCGAAGTTTCATAAAATGAAGACATGAAATGGAGGATGAAAATGGAATTACCCCGCACACAATATAGTCAGGAATTTCGGAAGGAATCAATTAAGTTTTTCAAAGAAAGCGGATTGACTCTGGTTGAAGCAGCAAAACGGCTGTCGTTACCCCAGGGGACACTAAAGAATTGGGTTTATGCTGACAAACGAGGAGAACTCACTACAGTAGGCAAGCA
>JAGOKN010000039.1 GCA_017994575.1 Nitrosomonas sp. | reverse complement strand
CTAATGCTAGCCAACAAATTTATATAATCCATGCGCCTATTTCGTCTACTAAAAATACAATCTGTTGCTTTCCAATTTGGATTGGATGAATTTGTGCTGAGTCACAGTCGACTGAAATGGTTACGGGCCATTGTCAAAGGACTCACTTTCTGGCGCAGATTTGATAAACCCAGAGGAGAAAGACTACGCCTAGCTTTAGAAACATTAGGTCCAATATTTGTTAAATTCGGTCAAATGCTCTCGACCCGACGCGATTTGTTACCGCAAGATATTGCTGATGAACTAGCCAAACTGCAAGATCAGGTACCTCCATTTTCTTCCAAGCTGGTATTATCAACCTTAGAGAAAGTTTATGGACAGCCGGTTCATGAAACATTCTTTAAGTTCGATGCTATCCCCGTTGCCAGCGCATCGGTTGCCCAAGTTCATTTTGCAGTACTGCATGATGGCACCGAAGTGGCTGTAAAAATATTGCGTCCTAACCTGGCGCCCATCATTGCCCATGACGTTGCACTAATGGATACAGGGGCATGGCTGGCCGAAACGCTTTGGGCGGATGGAAAACGTTTAAAATTACGTCAGGTGGTGTCAGAATTTGCCCGGCATTTGGATGATGAACTGGATTTAATGCGTGAAGCGGCCAATTGCAGTCAATTACGCCGCAATTTTCTTAATTCTCCACTGTTACTGGTTCCGGAAGTCTATTGGGATTACTGTCGCAGTGGTGTCATGGTCATGGAGCGAGTCAAAGGCATTCCGATTAGTCATGTCGATAAATTAAGAAATCAAGGAACTGATATTCCTCAGTTGGCTCGCATGGGGGTGGAAATTTTTTTTACGCAGGTATTTAGAGATGGTTATTTCCATGCCGACATGCACCCTGGAAATATTTTTGTGGGTAAAGACAGTCGATACATTGCGGTTGATTTTGGCATTATGGGAACGCTCAGTGATGAAGACAAGAATTATCTGGCACAAAACTTTTTAGCTTTTTTCCGTCGCGATTATGGGCGAGTCGCTCAAGCACATGTCGAAGCCGGATGGGCTCCCAAGGATACTCGTGTGGATGATTTTGAGGCTGCTATTCGGGCGGTATGTGAACCCATTTTCGACAAACCCCTCAAAGAGATTTCATTTGGACGAATTCTGCTGCAATTATTTCAGGCCTCGCGGCAATTCAATGTGGAAATTCAACCGCAATTGGTATTACTGCAAAAAACACTCCTCAATATCGAAGGTCTGGGACGCGACCTTGATCCTGATTTGGATCTTTGGAAAACAGCCAAACCCTTTCTAGAACATTGGATGTCTGAACAAATCGGCCTACGCGGATTGACCAGCCGAATACAAAAAGAAGCTCCCAATTGGGCTGTCATCCTGCCAGAGTTTCCACGACTTATTCACCAAGCGCTGGCAGAAAATCGTAATCACGCATTGGAAAATAAGATGACTGATCTCATTATTGAGGAAAAACGGCAGAATCGCCTACTGGCGCTCATCGCGATCCTGTTGGCTGGATTACTGCTTTGGCAGATGATCCATTAATTCCATATGCAATAGCAATATGGAATCGCGCCTTGAATTATTTCAATCCTTGCGATTCTTAATCAATCGGATACTTTCTCCACAAGCAATACAATGATGCTTCTTGAGATTAGAAATATCACTAAGCGATTCGGAAATTTTGTTGCCGTTGATGACATTAACCTCGGCATCAAGGTGGGAGAATTTTTCACGCTATTGGGCCCTTCCTGTTGTGACAAAACAACCTTGTTACGCATGATTGCTGGCTTCGATGCCAATTCCGATACCGTTTCCTCTCCACGTATCGCAGCCAATGCTACTTTTGCCTTGAATTCACTTGAATACTGCTTGCGTTTTTTACTCATTTCACTGCTCCTTCTAGCACAATGTCAGAGCTTAACTGCTTGTACAGTTTTTGGGGACCACTTCAACGCCGGATACTCAGTCGAATTTGGACAGAAATAAAATTACGCTAAACTGACGATATCTACCTACATTTTTAATGGAAAACTGATGAGCTATTATCAACACCATGTTTTTTTCTGTACCAATCAACGCGATGGCGGCGCTAAGTGCTGTAATGATTTAGGAGCTCAAGAATTACGCGACTATGCCAAACAGCGAATCAAATCATTAAAACTGGATGGCAAAAAGAAAATCCGCATTAACAACGCAGGCTGCCTTGATCGCTGTGACGAAGGGCCAGTCATCGTGATATACCCTGAAGAGACATGGTATACCTATATCGATAAAGACGACATTGATGAAATCATTGAAGAACATCTGATCAAAGGGCGCATTGTGGAGCGCCTGAAAATTTAGCATCAAATACTATGCGCTTGTAAGGTCATCCCTTGAATTCTTCCATAATCCAAAATCTTTTTATTGATGGTCCTGCTGGTAAGCTTGAAGTTATTTTGGGAGAACCCCGGTCAATTCCCAAAGGATTAGCCATCATTGCGCACCCGCACCCGTTACATGGTGGAACAATGGATAATAAAGTTATCCATACCTTATTTACTACCTTACTTGAACTGGAATTTATTGTGGCGAAATTTAATTTTCGAGGTGTCGGAAAAAGTGAGGGGGTCTATGATCATGGTCGCGGCGAGACGGAAGATGCCATTACGATTGCGCAAATGTTGCGCCATCAATTTAACGATCATACTGCTGACTTGCTGCCGCTGCTCTTGGCAGGATTTTCATTTGGCGGAGCCATCCAATTACATGCGGCAAAGCAGCTGAATCCAGAATATCTTATTCTGATTGCACCTTCGGTTATTAACCTGGATGCGCCATCTGTTCCAGAAACTGCACAGTATGCGTTGATCATTCAGGGAGATCGAGACGATATCGTATTACCGGACAGATTATTGGCATGGGCTACGCCCCAATCTCAGCCCATCACTTTCATACCGGGTGCTGAACATTTTTTTCACGGAAAATTGGTGATTCTCAAACAAGTGATACTGAATGCTTTTAAAAATAGAATTTAGAGCATAATTATTCAACCAATCTATGTTGGATAGCATAGCGCACTAATTGAGCATTATTTTTCATATCCATCTTCTCTAAAATACGCGACCGATAGGTGCTAACCGTTTTAACACTGAGCGAAAGCTTATTAGCAATGGCGGTTAAAGATTCTCCGGCAACGATCAGTTTAAAAACATGCAGCTCTCGATCTGAAAAAGTAGTATGCGTTAATGCTTCCGAATCCAATACCGGATTAAATAGCAGCTTCTCCGCAAGTTCCGGGTTAACATATTTACCACCCTTGGCAAGACGGCGGATCACATTGATCAATTGATCGGTCGGACTATCTTTGGTCAAATATCCGGAGGCTCCTGAGCGAATTGCTCTAATCGCATATTCTTCCTCAGGATACATGCTTAGAACCAGAATCCGCGAAGCCGAATTGACCGACAAAATTCTTTTTAGAATATCCAATCCGTTAATATCCGGCAGATTAATATCCAATAACGCAATATCCCAATCGCATTCTCGCACTTTCTTTAGAATATCCTTTCCATCGACAGCTTCTCCAACGACATCGATGTCTTCTATTTCACTAAAAATTCTTTTTAGTCCATCACGAAATAAGGCGTGATCGTCTGCAATCAGAACTTTAATCATAGATTGGTTCCTCATGTAGTGTCTCAGTCATCAGAGGAATTCTAAGGGTAACAACACTTCCTTGCCAAGGAGAGCCACTGATTTCCAATTTACCACCAATTTGTTGAATTCTTTCATTCATACCGATTATTCCAAAAGATGCGGGACTAAGTAATTGTGATTCGGTAATTCCTATACCATTATCTTTGATAGATATGGCAATATCCTCTTCGTTCTCAAAAAGCTCAACATCGACTCGCGTAGCCTTTGAGTGCCGGGTAATATTGATAAATATCTCCTGAATAATCCGGAAGATACTGGTTGCATGCTGCTTATTGATGCAAGACAAATCTGAGATAGTTGATTCTAAGGAACACTTTATATTAGTACGCTGCTCAAATTCACGTATGAGCCATTCAATAGCACCGTATAGCCCTAAATTATCCAGCACATTGGGTCTCAAATTGACGGAAACCCTGCGTGCCGTCTCAATGGCCTCCCCAGTTAATTCATATAGCGACTTAATTCGTTCATGCATGGGATCAGTGCTAATTTTCTTTGAGAGCCAATCCAAATCCATTTTCAGGACGGTCAAGGTTCCACCCAGCACATCATGAATTTCCCGCCCTATGCGGGTTCTCTCCTCTTCTCTGACGTCTTGCAGATGGGTTGTTAAATGACGCAGATTCTCGATTAAACGCTTGCGCTCAGTAATGTCCTCTATCATGCATAAGTAACATACTTCGAGATCACCTAGGAGCTCGAGAGGTACAATGGACATTTCGATCCAGATAATGGAATTATCCAGACGCAGAATTCTTTTAACCAGTTTGGGATCATGCATCTGATGATTGACGACTAGTTTGATATCGTTCTGATAGGACGCCAAATCATCCGGATGAATGATATCGGATTGATTGATGCTGAGAAGTTCTTCCGCGCTTCTACCGACAATGGCGGCATACTTCGGATTTACGTCGTAATATTTCCCTGTCTGCAAGTTGATCAATGCTATCCCTAACGGCGCTTTTTCAAAAATAATCTGGAATCGCTTTTGTGCCTTCTTGATACTTTCTTCTATTCTTTTTCTCTCAATGGAATAGCGAATAACACGCGCCAACACACCTTCCGTTAGACTCCCTTTTACCAGATAATCTTGGGCACCCGCTTTGATGGCTTTTATGGCAAGTTTTTCATCATTTCTAAAAGATAGTACTGCAATGGGGATACTTGCAGCATTTTCACGCAGTTGATTGATGGTTTTAATCCCATCGCTATCTGGCAAGGTCAGATCAGATAAAATCAAATCAAAGGTATGCTCTCGAATTAATTGCAATGCGGAATCCAGTCGCTCTGTATGAACCAAAGTAATTTGATCGCCCATCGCCTGCTGCAAATCGCTTTGCACAAGGATTGCATCACTTTCATTATCTTCAATTAGTAAAATATGAATTTTGGGTATGGTCATTTCAAATCATGGTTTATAGAGAATTGAAACTGAGAACCAGAACTCTTTAATCAATTTTGCAATTTTGATGCAGTTATCAAAATCCACCGACTTTCTGATGTAGCCATTCGCATAATGATGATAAGCCATTCTGATATCTTCTTTTGCCACCGAAGAAGTATAAATAATGACAGGGATGCTTCTAAAATCTGGGTCGGCTTTCAATTCGCTTAGCACTTCAAATCCATTTTTCTTAGGCATATTCAAATCCAATAAGATCAAATCTGGTCGACGCGCCTGCAGATATTGCCCTTGTTGCTTTAGAAGCTCTATGGCTTGGATACCATCTTCTGCTACATAAATCTCCTCATTCCCCTCGCAAAATGCAAAAGCTTCTTTAATCAATAATACATCAGTAGGATTATCATCAATCATTAAAATTACATTTGAACTGTTATTTCTTCTAAAGTGCATATCAATGACTAATTAATTCTCGGAATTGTAAAATAAATCGAAGACCCTACATTCAGTTCTGATTTGATCCATATCCTACCGCCATGATGTTCAACAACTTTCTTGCAAATGGCCAAACCAATTCCAGTGCCCACATACTCTCTGCGACTATGTAACCGTTGAAATACTCTAAAAATACGCTCCAGATATTGCTCTTCTATACCAATACCATTATCAGTAACTGAGAAAATCCATTCATTTAAGTTTTCTTCAATACCAATGTGGATTTTAGGTGGCTGTTCTCTTTGGAATTTAAGCGCGTTATTGATCAAGTTGGTAAATAATTGAATCAACTGGAAGGGAATGCCTGTAACCGTAGGCAGCTTATCATGAGTAATCATTGCATTACATTCATCAATAATAACCGACAGATCTATTAAGACATTATTGAGTAATTTTTCACAATCCACTTGGATTAAGGTTTGATTCGCATTAACTTGTGCATAAGTCAATAAATCATCAATGAGTACTTGCATCCGATTGGTACCGGCTATGGCGTGTGATATCAAATCATTAGCACGTTCATCTAATTGATGGTCACAATATTTTTTCAGCAGTTGAACAAAACTATTAATGGCACGCAACGGCTCTTGTAAATCATGCGTCACTACATAAGCAAATTGCTCGAGTTCATCATTTGAACGAGCCAATTCCTTCACTTGTTCCTCCATTCTTTCTTCTAATTGCTTATAACCTGTGACATCAGTCCATATCGCCACATATTGATATGGCACTCCATTCTGATCCAGAAACGGAACAATCGTGGTATCTACCCAGTAAAAAGTACCGTCTCTCGTACGATTCTTTAATTCACCCTTCCAGGTTTTACCTTGAATAATGGTGTTCCACAAATCATACATAAATGCTTTAGAGTGATATCCGGAATTAACAATACGATGATCTTTCCCTAAGATTTCTTCTGAAGAATATTTAGAAACGGAGCAAAATTTGTTATTAACGTATTCAATTTTTCCATTTTTATCTGTTATTGCGATACTGACATGCTCATCAAGTGCACGCTCAATCATTCAAAATCCTTTCAAGAATATTATTTGGACACTTCATTTCTCAATGCAGTCCAAGTGATCAATCATATTCTATAAAATATAGAATACTCATAAAATATTACGGAAAGAAAAATTTTGCGCTGACTGCAGCACGTAGCATTTGCCTGTAATGAAGAATTTGTCATCAGATGAGATTGAGGAAAATATGAAAATATGGTCATTTTTGGACCATACTCCAACTTTTTAAATTAAAAGGAAATATCGTATAAATGTTCTGATTTAATCAGACTGCTTCGTTTCACGATTCATTTATAGCAAAAATATTGTGCTTTTAGAATATTTAATAGGAGAAAAGCAAATTTTTCTCTTGTAATCGCCCAAAGGATTTCACATTGCGAAATATATTTCCCAAAGCAGACTCCCAAATTCTTTTCAAGAATTTTTTATCCGCAATCCTGTAATACCCTTTCTTCAATTTTATCTATGCTTGGATGGTGCGCTATGTTATCAATCAATGAACCACTGAAACAGCAAGCGACTATGGTATCCACCTAAAAAACTAATGACTATAGGAATATTCTGATTATTTTCCCGTACTTAATAACACTTATCAGATTGTCTCTTCGGGAATTTGATTAACTCTGAAGAAGCGCTTTTTGGAACGGAAAAGACACCATGAACTCAGGCAGATGTAAAACCGAATCAGCTACGTTAATTGATGATCAACTTTACAGGAAAACAATTGCGCAATTTGTCAAAGATTTCAACAACCAAGAATTAGCTCCCAAAAGGATAGCAGCAACGCTGAACGATAAGTTGCAGTGACAGCGATGAATAAAGCAATAAGTTACAGCGTATCAGTTCGACTGATGCCAACCAACACCTTAGCAGTCAAGAGATTTTATACGACAGAGAAAGTAGCGAGTTTCAATATGCTCTCAATTGATTGTTATACACGGAGGCAGCGGGACAGGCACAACGAAGACGCTGTTTAAATCAAATTTATTGACAGAATCGCACTTTCATAGAACTTAATGACCTGCTCTCAATTTTTATGCCCCATACACTGAGTAAGCTATAAGGGATTCTCATTCTTTGATGCCCCGCCCCAAGAGGCGAGGCAGCTCTCATTGAACACTTCAATTAAAAAATTTCAGCGTTTACATCGACTGTTTATGAAAGGTACATCGAGACAATAATCAAACCCACCGCCACCGCACTTATAATTGTTAAATTGAAACCCAGCTTTTTAAATGTTTTAACATCTTCTAAATCTAGCATATTCATTATTACCTCCAACAATATGTATGAGTGGAAATGAAATTTTCCGTCGAATCAAAGTTCGATTCCTTGATTCAGATCAACAAAATGCCAAATTGGACCTGATGGTTATCTAAAAAGTATGGTCATTGATTACATTAAGGAAGCGCTGATTAATTCGGCGAACGAGATGAAGCCGAGGCGCACGGAACGCAGCAACCGAGACATATCAGCATGATAGGCGAGGGAGCGAGTACCGCGCAACGAAGTGATTCGCTCGTACAGTCAATTAATCAGCGTTTCCTTAAGCAATGCAACACATATTCACCATAGCCAATCGATTCTCTTTAAAAAAGCCGATCTGATTACTCCCGAAATTTTGGGCCTGTATTTGACACTCAATCCGACATACAGTACATTCAATTTTAAAAGAGAAGCAGCCTTTTCCCTTTATATCTAGCCTCTTATAAAAATCTTATAACCCTATGCATGTATAAAATCCCAATTGTAATAGTAGGTATCAATCCTCGTAGCGGCACCAATTATTTGTATCAATTACTCGCATTACATCCCAATTGCGTTGGTTCCAAGCATCATGGGGAGGATTATTTGCTATATGGATCAGATAAATATTTGGATTTTTACCGTACTGTCACGATGCATTGGTACCCACACTGGAAAAATGACCCTCTTGATTTCAAACGGGCTTTGGAAGTTGGATTACTCAATTATTTGGATCCTGGTACCGGTGAGGCCAAATATATGATTACAAAAACTCCATCGGCAATTAATTCCATAAATTTTCTGGATGTATTCACTGAAGGCTACATGATCATTATCACCAGGCGCGGACAAGATCTAGTAGAGTCGTTTACGAAATCCTTTCATGCAAGATTTGAAGATGCGGTCAGAGGATGGAAAAAAGGAGCGGCTGCAGTTCATGAGGTTATCAATAATCCTGAGATTATGAATTCAGGCAGAGTTATTGTTATCAAGTATGAAGATCTCTATCAGAGAAATGGCGAAGTTATGACTCAAATATTGGATTTCCTTAAGCTGGACAAGACCCAATTTGATTTTGACAAAAGTGAGAAACTTGATGTTATGGGTTCTTCCATCTTTAAAGGAGATTCTGAAAAGGTTACTTGGAATCCTATACCAAAAAATGAAACATTCAATCCATTAATCAGATCCAGTCACTGGGGACGTTTCAAGCATTACAGATACAACTGGATAGCTGGAAAATATTCGCAAGAATTAGGTTATGAGTTGCATTACAACTCAAAAAATCCAACCTATTGGATTTACAACATATTATTGACTGTGTATGAGTTTCTTTTTCGATTGGCAAAACAGATCTTTATCCTGCTTAAGACACGCAAAAAAATTCATACCAAAACATGAAAAACTCGGAATCTAGGAATAGTCTAATTGAAACCTTTGCAAGAAACTCCAAGTTCTAGAAAGCCACTGTAAATTCTATTCTTTTTACAATCTAAATAAAGATTAGGGTTATTCAAATCATCGAACCCAGAAGTTTTCGGTATTGTGATTCCACCAAATCGGCAATCACATCATAGGTGCGATGGGCACGTACCCAATCGGGTCCTTTTGCTGCCATCATCCGTGCATGCTCAGGATTATCAAGCAAATAGCAGGTTTCATTGGCAAAAGCCACCTCATCCCATGGTATGCATCGTCCAATTCCGCTGACTTCCATGATCTGGCATTGTTCGGGGTGTTCGTTTGCAACGATGCACTTTGCCATAGCCATGTATTCAATAAATTTGGTAGGTGAAGTGGAAAGCAATACAGGAATTGGATAAAAAGGGGAAAAGCAGATATCGGCTTGTTTCACAAATTCCCAGGCTTGTTCCATTGGCAGAAAGCCAGTTACGGTCACAGCGTCTGATAATCCCAGTCGTGATGCTTCTTCTTCCACTGCCTGTCGATCGCTAGAGAGATAACCATCTCCTACATACATCAGACGAGTTTCAGGATAGCGTAGTCGTACCCTTTGGAGTACTCGCACGAGCATTTCCGACTGCCGGAGCTGCATGATGAGTCCAAGATGAAGTAGTAGCGGCGCATAGTTATTAGGTGCAATGGCATCTTCTGCTTTACCTACTTGACTAGCGCGAATACCCATAGGAACTGATGTCATCTTAATACGAGAAATGCCTTGACGCGCCACATCTTCTTTCATGCGCTCACTCTGTACAAAAATGTGATCGGCTAATGGCAAAATTACCTTATAGAGTAAAATTTGGACAACCTTTCCTTTGAACCAAACAAGACGATAATGAGGTACTAGACGATTTTGTGCTTGATGCAGCTTCGATTCTGCGAATGGATAGGACACCCAGTAGGTAAAATGAGCGCCCGTTAAACGCGCAGCCAGCCAAGCAATTAAGCCGGCAAAGTACCTGTCGCGCACTTGAATGACATCGTATCTCTCTTTGAAAGCCAGCGGCAAGATCATGAAATCCCCCCACATAACTAACAAGTTATTTAATATCCGGCCTAAAAGCCCTTGGCGTCCTTTATCTTGAGTGGTTAGATATACCGTATTGCCCAACCAGTTAGTAGGTGAGGATATATTGAGAGCATCCGGCCCACGCTGCATCACCCAGTTGATTTGATGCCCACGTGAGGGCATTTGCTTGGCGAATAATTCCACCACATCTGCCCGAAAGGGTGGAAAACACTCCTTTATTATATAAAGCATCTTCATGATAGTTACTCTATTGATTTACAATAAGAATTTGATATTTCTTTGTTCCCAGAGTTTGAATAATGCTACTCCCTATGAAATACTCACTACTTATTTCAATCAAACTCTCTATAAACAACCCTCAGATTTCTTACATGCCACACAAAATGATCTCTTTGTTAAATCGATATAAAGGTTTTATACCCGACGGGATTAGATCCTGAACTCCTGGAAGTGAGTAATCTAATACTTTAAATGTTATTCTTTTACTAAAAATCAGGACGCGTTCTTCATGGATCAACTGTCAGATTTAAAAGCAATACTACACTCCAAACGAGCCAATATTTATTACCTGGAAAAGTGCCGGGTAATGCAGAAAGACGGTCGCGTCCTCTATTTGACAGAAGCCAAAGACGAGCAATTCTACTGGAACATTCCGATTGCCAATACCACCGTTATTTTATTAGGCACTGGCACTTCTATCACCCAGGCCGCAGTGCGTATGCTCGCATCAGCAGGTGTTTTGATTGGCTTCAGTGGCGGCGGTGGTACGCCACTGCTAGCAGCCAGTGAAATCGAATGGCTCACCCCGCAAAGCGAATACAGACCTACCGAATATGTGCAGGGTTGGCTATCGTTCTGGTTTGATGAAGCAAAACGATTACAGGTTGTCAAGCATTTCCAATTATTGCGCATCAATTATCTGCAGAGTGTGTGGAATAAAGATAAAGATTTGAAAAATGAAGGTTTCTTTATCGATGATCAAGATGTTATACAAGCATTCTCAGGTATCTCAAGCAAAGTGAAAAGCGCTAACACTGTCACTACATTATTGTTGATCGAGGCCCAACTCACCAAGAATCTTTATAAAATCGCGGTTAACCGAACCCAGCAAAAAGATTTTGTTCGTAATTATGACAGCACCGACAATGCCAATGCTTTCCTGAATCATGGCAATTATCTAGCCTATGGTCTGGCAGCCAGCACGCTCTGGGTGCTGGGAATACCGCATGGTTTTGCCGTGATGCATGGCAAAACCCGGCGCGGTGCTTTGGTGTTTGATGTGGCGGATTTAGTCAAAGATGCTTTAGTTCTGCCTTGGGCGTTTATCTGCGCTAAAGAAAAAATGACTGAACAGGAATTTCGGCAACAATGCTTGCAGAAATTTACCGAACATAAGGCGCTGGATTTCATGTTTGATACCGTCAAACAGGTCAGTTTGCAAGGCGGTGCAATATGATGGTCACTTTTGTATCCGAATGTGAGAAAAAAGCATTGGCCAGAACCCGCAGGGTACTCGATGCTTTTGCCAATCGCATCGGTAGCCGCACCTGGCAAACGGTGATTACTGAAGACGGCCTAGTCGCCGTCAAAACTTTGCTAAGAAAAACCGCCACCAAAAATACCGCCGTTGCCTGTCACTGGATACGTTCCAGGAGCCGAAGTGAGTTGGTTTGGATTGTGGGGAATCGCAAGCGGTTTAATGCGGAAGGGATTGTGCCAGTAAATAGTACTCAGAAAAACTTGATGAATAGCCAATGGGAAAATGATTGGCAATATTTACCTGCCATCAAAACCTTAGTAGCGATTGCGGCGTTACTGCATGATTGGGGAAAATCGACAGCTTTGTTTCAAAATAAGCTAAAAACCAACACTAAATTAGGTGACCCATTACGCCATGAATGGATTTCTTGCTTGCTATTAAATGCCTTGGTTCAACAGGCGGGAAATACGGATGAAGAATGGTTGCGGTTGTTAGCAAGCGGCGAACTGAACGAGCAAGCATTAAAACAAGCCGTTGTCGGTAACAAACCCAGGCCACTAGAAAACCTACCTCCTATTGCACAATTGGTCGGCTGGTTGATTCTGACGCACCATCGCTTACCTTATCTCCATGATCCCAAACAGGAAGAAGGGCAAACTAGAGAAAGCCTGCCAAGAATGCTGAAAAGTATCACTGCTGCCTGGAATTATCAAAACAAAAATGACGATGAAAAACGCCTGAAAGCCTGTTTCGAGTTTCCCGAAGGTCTGCTTAGCCAATCAGTGCTTTGGCTAAAACAACTCAAAAAGTGGTCTGCCAGATTGCTGCAAACCCAACCACAAATTCAGCAACTGCTTGACAACGGTGCTTATCGCTTAGTACTGCACCATGCTCGACTTTGTTTGATGTTGGGCGATCACTACTACTCCTCATGCGATGCCGATAAAACCTGGAAAAGCGAGGTTTCGCTATTTGCCAACACCGACAAAAACCGCGCACCCAAGCAAAAACTGGATGAACATTTGGTTCATGTCAGTGACCACGCCATGCGTATTAGCCAAACCTTATCGCGTTTCACCACCGATATGGATGCCGCCTACGATATTAAAAGTTTGAAACGAAGTAGCCCCAAAGGTTATGAATGGCAAGATAAAGCAGTCGATAAAATCAACAGCTTCAAAAGCCAACACCAACCTTTAAACGATAGAGGTTATGGCTGGTTTGTAGTTAATATGGCAAGCACCGGGTGCGGAAAAACTATTGCTAATGCCAAAATTATGCGTGCTTTATCCGAAAACAGCGAAAGTCTACGCTACATTCTAGCTCTGGGCTTGCGTACCTTGACCTTGCAAACCGGTGATGAATATCGGCATCGCATCGGCCTAAATAATGACGAGCTGGCTGTGTTAATAGGTTCGTCGGCAATCAAAGAACTACATGAAAGAGTCCAAGCAAAATCGGGTGAACAACCATCTTTTGAGGATTCTGGTTCAGAGTCTTTAGAAGCTTTACTGGATGAAGATTTAGATTATGCTGACGCGCCCACTGCAGAATTTCTCGATGCGATTATTCCAAAACACAACCCCAAGCTGGCCGACAAAAACAAAGCTTTTTTGTATAAGCCGGTTTTAGCCTGCACTATCGATCACATCATTGCAGCCACCGAAACTACTCGAGGCGGTAAATATATTTTACCCAGTTTGCGCTTACTATCTTCCGATCTGGTGATTGATGAAGTTGATGATTTTGACGGCAAAGATTTAATCGCCATTGGTCGTTTGATTCACTTGGCAGGCATGTTGGGTCGCAAGGTGATGATTTCCTCAGCGACCATTCCACCTGCATTAGCCGAAGGCTTTTTTAATGCCTATCAAGCAGGTTGGACGGTACACAGCTATTTCAAGGACGCTCATCAGCAGGTGGCCTGTGCCTGGGTTGATGAATTTGGCACCAAAGTTCAACACCTGGATAAAACCGATTCGATAAGTCGCTGCGAAACCTATCAAGCGGCTCATCAACAATTCATCGCAAAGCGAGTCACCAATATACAAAAACAGCTAGTTAGACGCAAAGCTTACATCGTGCATTGTGATGATTTGTTAGTCGATAAAAATGACCAGGAATCACTAAAGAAACAGTATTTTGCTAAGATCAAACATACAGCGATGGATCTACATCAACAACACGCCACTATTGACGAAAAAACCGGCAAGCAAGTGTCGTTTGGGGCTATTCGTATGGCTAATATCCCGCCGTGCATAGACTTAACTCACTATTTATTACAAGCCGATTGGGATGCAGCGATTGCCCCACGGATTATGGCTTACCACAGTCGCCAAGTGTTGTTATTGCGTCATGAGCAAGAACAACATTTGGACGCAGTGTTAAAGCGCAAAGAAAAACCGGGCGCAATGCCGCAAGCCTTTGATGACCCGATTATTCGTGCGCACCTCAATTCGACCACCGCCCAGCATGTGTTGTTTATCTTGGTGGCTACGCCAGTAGAAGAAGTAGGTCGCGACCATGATTTTGATTGGGCAATTATTGAGCCTTCCTCTTACCGCTCAATTATTCAGCTTGCCGGAAGGGTGCATCGCCATCGGCAAATCGGAGTCAATCAGCCTAATATAGCCATCATGCAATACAACCTGAAAGCCTTACGGCAAGATGGTAGACCGGCTTACTGCCGCCCAGGCTATGAAGTCAATTCGTTAAAACTGGCTTCGCATGATTTATGTCAGTTAGTCAATGAGGCGGTAATAAGCACCGCAATAAACGCCATTCCTCGCATACAACAACCGAAAACCCTGCATCCAAAACAACAACTGGCTGACCTTGAGCACCAAGCCATAAGTAACAATCTGACCCAATACCAAACCAAAGGCCCACAAGGTTTACAGGCATGGTTCAACGAATGTTGGTGGCTAACCGCTGTGCCACAACAACTGAACCGTTTTCGCGAAAACAATCCTGACATAACTCTGTATTTAGTTTGGCAGGATGACAAGGCAGTTTTCTGTGAAAAAACCGAGCGCGGTGAGTTTATCCCTCGCGAACAGATAAAAAATATCCAGCGGGAAAAACCAATGGCAGATGAGCTGGACCTCAAACTTTGGTTGGAAAGAAACTATGAAACCTCATTACGTCAGCTTATTGAGGACGATAACGAGGAGAATCAAATGGAGCAGATGATGAAAATACAATCGAAAAGATTTGGAGAAATTACTGTACCTGATAGGGATAACCAATTACTGATTTATTCAGATCAGTTTGGATTGTTTAACTAAAGATCGTAACTTGTTATATGGAAGACACATTTTATGAATCAAAATATCTTTAATTTTCTTTTGGAGCGAAAAGCAGCTTGGCTTAAAGCCAAGTTAAAGCCTTCATTGACGGATGAAGAGCAAGCTTTACTCCAGCAAGAAGCGAACGAAAAATTTTCCTTGGCTAATTGGTTGCCGGATGCTGCTAGGCGTGCCACACAACTTACAATGGTCAGTCATCCTAGTAAATTCAGCCATCCCAGCGCTAAAACTTCTTCGGTTATTGCCAAAAGCTATCCAGCTAATGATGGTTATTTGCGTAGCGGGAACATCGACTATGAATTAGATGTGTTTGGCAATGCAGCAGCGATGGATGTGTACAAATTTCTAAGTTTAACAATGGATGACGGCAAAACCGTTCTAGCCCATTTAGAAGAAGACAACACAGCCATTCAATCACTATTCACGTTGCCGACAGCAAGTTACGAAAGCTTAAAGCAAGGCTTAATCAGTATTAAGCAATTAGATAATTCAAGCAAAACCGATCATTTAGTCAAACAAGTCTATTTCCCGGTTGGCGATGATTATCACTTACTGTCGCTTTTAACTCCTTCCGGTTTGCTAACCAAAGTTAAAAACCGTATCGACAACATCCGTTTTTCCGAAGAAACTAAAAAAACCAAGGAGTGCCGTAAAAAGAACGAATATCACGTGGCGGGATACGATGATGTATTTGATTTGACTATCACTGCTTTTGGCGGTACTCAGCCGCAGAATGTCAGCGTATTAAATAGCCAAAATGCCGGACGTGCTTATTTGTTAGCAAGCATTCCACCCACCCTAAAACAGCGCCAGATTCGTCTACCAACACATGATTTTTTTAGAAACAGTTTGCGTGCTAAGTCGTTTAAAGACACATTCCAAACGTTGAGCAAGTTAATCCAAACCGATGTGAATAACGTTCATGTGCGAGAGGGTATCAAGAACAGTCTTAAACACATCATCGATCAAGTGCTGCAACGAGCATTCAGAGTTAGGTCCAGCAAACCCGGTTGGTCTAATACATCGCATTACCAATCGTTATCGCTTGCTCAGCGCATTTGGTTAGATGATGCTTATCTTGATGAAAGAAAAAGTCAAAATGAATGGATTGATGACATTTCCAATAGCTTAGGGCGCTGGATAATCCAAACTTATGAGTATTCATTTAAAGAATCTCATGTAAAACTCAGTGATGAAGAATTAAAGCACATTCGTGGATTTGTTAGCGAAGCAGTTGGTAACGATCAGGAGTTTTTCAAATGAGACGATTTTTATTACTTCCGCATATCAAAATCCATAATGCCAATGCTATGAGTAGCCCCTATACCATTGGTTTTCCAGCTATGACGGCATGGTTGGGTGCCGTCCATGCATTGCAAAGACATCTACATCAACAAGGGTTGAGTGATGTGTTATTAACCGGCGTAGCGGTGAGCTGCCATCAGTTTGATTTACAGACTTACAAAGGCCAGGGGGATTTTGTTCATTCCATTGTCGGCACTGCCAATCCCCTAGATAAAGAAGGCAGTCGTCCAGCATTTGTCGAAGAAGCCCGTTGTCATTTGGAAGTATCACTGTTGATCGAATATCAAGGATTGGATAGCGATGACCGCGATCAATTTGAACACAGAGTAAACACCCAATTACAATGCATGAAATTTGCCGGAGGTGATGTGTTATCTGTCAAACCAGTCGAATTATTGAGTGTTGATGAAGACGATGATCAAGACATCAAAAAAGCGCTAGCCAAACTGATGTTAGGTTATGTATTAATCGAACGCCGCGACTTGATGATTCAAACGATGCAGGAAAAAGGCAAAGATGCATTAGACGCCTTACTCGATCACCTAAAAGTCATGCACCGCGCCACGCAAGATGAAAATGGCAAGGTCACATGGACTAGCACACGAAAAGCAGCGGGCTGGCTTGTCCCAATTGCCACGGGCTTTCAGGGAATTTCCGACCTCAGTAAAGCCAAGCATCAACGCGATATCGGAACCCCACATCGCTTTGCCGAAAGCGTCGTGACACTAGGTGAGTTTGTCATGCCATATCGCATCAAAACCTTAGACGACATGCTCTGGCAACACCGTGTTGATACTGAACAAAATTTGTACCTTTGCCAAACCCTTTCAACAAAATTACTCACACTTGGAGATTAACAAATGGCGATTAAAAACGATGCGACTGTCTTGGCTTTCGAGAAAAAACTTGTTCCCTCAGATGGCTACTTATATGGCACGATCTGGAAAACTGATACCAACTGGCCAAAATCAAGCTCCTTAAAGCTGATCGAAAAATCAGTTCGTGGCACGATTTCAAACCGTTTAAAACCGGCGGTTCAGAGTGATCCTCTGAAACTTAACGCTGAAGTCGAGAAGCCTAATCTACAAAAAGTGGATGCCTGTGCGTTGAGTGAAGATCAAGACACCCTCCATCTATCCTTTACCTTAAAAGTGTTAGGTGGTGTAGAAAAACCCTCAGCCAGCAACGGCCCAATGTTTAATGCATCCTATCCCAAAGTTGCGCAGGCATATATCGAACAAGAAGGCTTTAAAGAGCTTGCCAAACGTTATGCCATCAACATCGCAAATGGTCGCTATTTATGGCGTAACCGCGTTGGCGCAGAAAAAATAGAAGTGGTGGTAAATACCGGAGACAACCAGCCTTTAACTTTCGATGCTAAGCAATTTTCACTACGAGATTTCAATATCGACACTCCGGCGTTGCAAGCGCTAGCAAACAAAATTGCCGATGCACTCAGTGGCAAATTGCCGTATTTACTGATTACTGTGGACGCTTATGCCTTGGTAGGTAAAGCCCAGGAAGTTTATCCCAGTGAAGAGTTGGTGTTGGATAAAGGCAAAGGTGACAAAAGCAAAATTTTGTATCAGGTAAACGAAGTGGCTGCCATGCATTCGCAAAAGATTGGTAATGCTTTGCGCACCATTGATACGTGGTATCCCGATTGTGAAGAAGCACAAATCGGCCCGATTGCCATAGAACCTTATGGCTCAGTGACCAATCTTGGGAAAGCTTACCGCACACCCAGAGATAAAGCTGATTTTTATACATTATTTGATCGTTTTGCGTTGGGTGAATCCCTAGCCGATAAAACACAAGAGCATTACGTTATGGCTGTTCTGGTACGGGGCGGTGTATTTGGTCAGAGTGGTAAGGATTAAGTCATGCGATTTTATTGTGAAATCACTTTACTACCGAATCCCGAAGTAAATCTCAATTTCCTCTGGTCAAGAGTATTTCAACAAATTCATTTAGGCCTAGTTGAAATGCAGGATGAGCAACGACGAGTTCCGATTGGCATTTCTTTTCCTGAATATGTCATTGGTGAAAAATATAGCGTGCTTGGCGACAAGCTACGATTATTTGCTCAGGATGAACCTACGCTTAGACGGTTTGATAGTGCGAGATGGTTAGCTCGTTTGAGTGATTATGTACATTGCACCAGCATTCGCTCTGTGCCTGAGAAGCTCACGGGCTACGCAATTTTCCAGCGCGAACAACCCAAGACCAGTAAAGAACGCTTGGCCAGACGCTATGCCAACAGACATAATGTCGATTATGACACAGCCTTACAGTGCTATAGCGGAATGGCGCATAAGCTCGTACTAACACCATTTATTCGCCTGAGAAGTTTGAGCAGCGATAAAACGTTTTGTTTGTGGATCAAAAAAACGATAATTCCAGAACCTTCTAGCAGCACATTTAGTAGCTATGGCTTAAGCGTCTCAGCCACTGTTCCCGATTTTTGACCTATTTTTTACGCTCATCAGAAATAATAATATAAATCATAAAGTTGAGTATCTTGGTATTTGGATGGGTAAATTAAGCCTAATCCCTTGTAAACCGCCATGTGATTGGCTTTAAATTTTTCATGGTCAGGTTCGCTGCCGCACAGGCAGCTTAGAAAATTCAGTCATTTCATTTTTCCTCCTTGATTTCGTTCGCTGCCGCACAGGCAGCTTAGAAAAGGCAAGGGAAGCGAGAGAAGCTGAGCGGATTGTTCGCTGCCGCACAGGCAGCTTAGAAAGATATCGGCGTATTAAGTCTTTGCAGCTTGTCGTTCGCTGCCGCACAGGCAGCTTAGAAAGCAAGAAAATCAAGCCCTGTGGCGCCAGGTTAGTTCGCTGCCGCACAGGCAGCTTAGAAAATAACAGCAATCAAATCATCATTGTCCGTTATGTTCGCTGCCGCACAGGCAGCTTAGAAAAACTTTGGAACAAGCATAAGGCCAGTGTTGATGTTCGCTGCCGCACAGGCAGCTTAGAAATGAAGACTATGAACACTGGAATGCAATAAACAGTTCGCTGCCGCACAGGCAGCTTAGAAAACCAACGCCACCGCCGAGGGATTAGAAAAAGGGTTCGCTGCCGCACAGGCAGCTTAGAAACACTCCGGTATTCTAAGAGTCTCAATCTCATTGTTCGCTGCCGCACAGGCAGCTTAGAAATGAAACTGGGTTATTCACAAGGTTGGTTAAAAGTTCGCTGCCGCACAGGCAGCTTAGAAACGCGATGCAAAAAACAATCAAGATACTAAAGAGTTCGCTGCCGCACAGGCAGCTTAGAAATGTTGTGCAATTATCCTTTCTGCTTCACGTGCGTTCGCTGCCGCACAGGCAGCTTAGAAAAAAAGGAGGGCAAACTAAGAAACCAGTAGCACGTTCGCTGCCGCACAGGCAGCTTAGAAATTTTGCTGCTTCACTGGCTATAAACAACACGGGTTCGCTGCCGCACAGGCAGCTTAGAAATCAATCAATCCTGGCTCTAGCGACATCTTAAGGTTCGCTGCCGCACAGGCAGCTTAGAAAAAGGTAAAGAAGATTGACAAGAAAGCAGCAGAGTTCGCTGCCGCACAGGCAGCTTAGAAAAAGAGCATCAGCCATTTTCTGCGCGCTCCCAAATTCGCTGCCGCACAGGCAGCTTAGAAAATATAATGAGACATATCCATTGTTATTCGATAGTTCGCTGCCGCACAGGCAGCTTAGAAAATTCAAAGACTTCTCAGGCAATAAATCGGATAGTTCGCTGCCGCACAGGCAGCTTAGAAAGCCTGAATTAAGCGCATGCGTAACAGACAAAAGTTCGCTGCCGCACAGGCAGCTTAGAAAGACCACATGACCGCAATAACCCTTGCGAGTTAGTTCGCTGCCGCACAGGCAGCTTAGAAATAGCTCGCTGGATGCAATCGTAATCTGTTTTCGTTCGCTGCCGCACAGGCAGCTTAGAAATAATGAGTTTTTAGAAAGAATGCCCTGATCCAGTTCGCTGCCGCACAGGCAGCTTAGAAAATACAAACAAGACGCAATAAAGTTCGGGTAGCGTTCGCTGCCGCACAGGCAGCTTAGAAAAGCAAGAGCCATCCCCTGCGCGCATCTATAAGGTTCGCTGCCGCACAGGCAGCTTAGAAAACATGATGGTGGAACGAATGATAAAGTTTACTGTTCGCTGCCGCACAGGCAGCTTAGAAATTCGGGTAATTCTATCTCGGTCACGGAAACGCGTTCGCTGCCGCACAGGCAGCTTAGAAAAGACTCATACGAGCATATTTGGGAAGGTGGCTGTTCGCTGCCGCACAGGCAGCTTAGAAATCACTAATAATAATTATTTAACATTATACATCGTTCGCTGCCGCACAGGCAGCTTAGAAATGATGTGATTGCGGAAAAAGTTGTAGCCGTTGGTTCGCTGCCGCACAGGCAGCTTAGAAATTAGTAATCAGCTTGTCTAGTTCAGTCTTGCGGTTCGCTGCCGCACAGGCAGCTTAGAAACTGGGAGGATTGCCAAAAATATGAATGGGAATCGTTCGCTGCCGCACAGGCAGCTTAGAAAAACTAGGAGAATAAAATGGAAACAATCACAATGTTCGCTGCCGCACAGGCAGCTTAGAAAGGAACAAGAAATGCCCAAAAGAGACTACTGAGGTTCGCTGCCGCACAGGCAGCTTAGAAATGATGGTGACCTTTTTTCAATACAGATTAAACGTTCGCTGCCGCACAGGCAGCTTAGAAATAAAGTATATGGCGATCGCATTATGAATGAAGGTTCGCTGCCGCACAGGCAGCTTAGAAAAGAGAAAGGATCTGTTTTTTATACTCTCCACAGTTCGCTGCCGCACAGGCAGCTTAGAAATCACCAATCGAAGCACCAAACATGCCCATAGTGTTCGCTGCCGCACAGGCAGCTTAGAAATATCTTCAAACTCTTCTTCAGATATACGATCAGTTCGCTGCCGCACAGGCAGCTTAGAAAGCGAAGAATAGTTTTGGAAGAGACTGGAGAATGTTCGCTGCCGCACAGGCAGCTTAGAAATAAAGTATATGGCGATCGCATTATGAATGAAGGTTCGCTGCCGCACAGGCAGCTTAGAAATGTTCAGGAAGATGATGGTAGCGGTGGCGGAGGTTCGCTGCCGCACAGGCAGCTTAGAAAAACGATGGCGTGCAAGCCAACGAGTTGTTCGGGTTCGCTGCCGCACAGGCAGCTTAGAAAGCAATCAATACTAAAAGCAATGAGGGCGAAGTGTTCGCTGCCGCACAGGCAGCTTAGAAATCAGATACTTGGGGAAGATCCGCAGATGCAGCGTTCGCTGCCGCACAGGCAGCTTAGAAATGTTGAACGTCAAACAGCGGCAAAAAGCCACTGTTCGCTGCCGCACAGGCAGCTTAGAAAAAAAGAACGAGAAAAGATAGTAAAGGATTTTAGTTCGCTGCCGCACAGGCAGCTTAGAAATGCAAAGTCACAATTTTAAGCAGATTGCCGAAGTTCGCTGCCGCACAGGCAGCTTAGAAAATTTTGCTGCTTTCTTGTCAATCTTCTTGACCGTTCGCTGCCGCACAGGCAGCTTAGAAAGTTCCAAGAACGCATGCACTATCAAGAGCAAGGTTCGCTGCCGCACAGGCAGCTTAGAAATCTGTGATATCCGCGCGTTATCATACTTCCACGTTCGCTGCCGCACAGGCAGCTTAGAAAACCAGTAGCCCGGTTGATTTGCGAAACATCATGTTCGCTGCCGCACAGGCAGCTTAGAAATGAAATGATTGCTTATAAAGTGGAAGTTATTAGTTCGCTGCCGCACAGGCAGCTTAGAAAACAAGCGCATCCGATCCAACTGGCGGTGCGGCGTTCGCTGCCGCACAGGCAGCTTAGAAAAGCAGTCCAGCCGGTACCTGCCGAGACATAAAGTTCGCTGCCGCACAGGCAGCTTAGAAAATCAGCCAGAGCCGCATTTGCTGTCAAAATACGTTCGCTGCCGCACAGGCAGCTTAGAAATGATATAGCAGTTTAAGGCCATTCTAACGCAGGTTCGCTGCCGCACAGGCAGCTTAGAAAATTCAAAGACTTCTCAGGAAACAAGTCTGATAGTTCGCTGCCGCACAGGCAGCTTAGAAACTCAATAGTCGGTCCTGCGAAACGCTTGGAAACCCTATAAATGTTCGAATGCATGCGAATTAGCAAACGCTGAAATTCCTGGGAAATTATAATATAGGCATCAAAAGCTGAGGGAATTAGGGGAAACT
>JAGOKN010000038.1 GCA_017994575.1 Nitrosomonas sp. | reverse complement strand
TGGGATCCGGTGTAATCTTCTTATATCCTCTAGCGACCGGTTCTAATATGTTGTTATCGACCATTTCATTAAAATTAAAAACGGCACGATTCATAGGCTCCAGTGGATCCCGATAGTCTTTCTGATTGTTAGTATTCGTCGACGCACAACCCGTTAACAATAAACCTAGCATCAGAATCGCAGTTGCTTTGAAGCGGATAAAATTAGTCATATTTTTATTTATTTTAGTAAAAATTTGTTGAATCTTGCCACATTGATAAAAAATAGCCTCAGTAGGCTTTGTTACCAAGCGCTATTTTTTCTGACATCCGTAAATGATACTACACACGAGAATTAAAAAGCCATCATTAAAACAAGCATCAAGTATCAGTCCTACGGCAAATTACTAGCGGTATTTTATAACCGTATCTATACATCTCAAAGTTAATTATAGCTAAATAGTCAGAAAATATAACTTAACAGTCAAGCAATTTCCATCCCATTATGTCGCAGCAATGCATCCAATTCCGGCTCGCGCCCCCGAAATGCAACGAATGATTCCAATGCGGACCGGCTTCCTCCCTTTGCAAGTACTTCTTCTAGGAAACGTACACCTGTTGCCGCGTTGACTACTCCATCTGAAGCTGTTTCTTCAAACATACTATAAGCATCCGCAGATAACACCTCTGCCCACTTATAACTGTAATATCCTGCGGCATAACCTCCAGCAAAGATATGTGCAAAGCTATTCGGAAAACGATTAAAGTCAGGTGGGATAATTACAGCGACAGCTTTACGAATATCATTGAGCAATTGAATCACTGTTTTATTGCCACCGGGTTTGAAATCAAAATGTATATGCATATCAAACAGAGCAAACTCAATTTGCCGTAGCATCTGCAATCCACTTTGAAAGTTTTTGGCTTTCATCATCTTATCGAATAGTGCCCTAGGTAATGATGCACCTGTTTCGATATGCTGAGTCATGCCGGCAAGCACATCCCATTCCCAGCAAAAATTTTCCATAAACTGACTGGGCAACTCTACCGCATCCCATTCAACACCGTTGATGCCTGACACTCCCAAATCTTCGACTTGTGTCAATAGATGATGTAAGCCATGCCCAAATTCGTGGAACAATACAATGACTTCATCGTGTGTGAATAAAGCCGGGCGCGGTTGATTATTAATATTTACAGGCGCTGAAAAATTACAAGTCAGATACGCGACTGGTATTTGTATGTCATGATTTCCCGTGCGTTGATTCTCAATTCGCCGACGCGTTATGGCATCGTCCATCCAAGCCCCTCCTCGCTTGGTAGGACGCGCATATAAATCAAGGTAGAATTGTCCAATTAATTGACCATTTGCATCGTTAATATCGAAAAACTTCACATCGGAGTGCCAACTTTGAACATACCGTGAAGCCGCCGCCGGAACAATATGAATACCATATAATCTTTCAACCAGCTTAAACATACCCATCAAGACCTTATCCTCAGGAAAATATTGCTTAACCTCCTGATCAGAAAAGGCATAGCGCTCTTCACGCAATTTCTCACTGACATAAGTCAGATCCCAAGCCTCAAGTATCGGCAGATCAAGTCTCTCCGCAGCAAACTGCTTCAGTGCTTGAAGATCCTGCTCAGCATAGGGCTTCGCTTTGGCAGCCAATTTACCCAGAAAATCCAATACCTGCTGAGGAGATGTTGCCATTTTTGTCGCCAATGAAACTTCCGCATAATTTTCATAGCCAAGCATTTGTGCCGCTTCCTGACGAAGCTCAAGTATCCTGTTAATGAGCGGCATATTGTCTCGTTCAGCGCCTGTCTGGCTATCAAATTCACTAGCACGAGTTGCGTAAGCTCGGTACATCCGCTCACGCAACTCGCGATTGTCGGCGTATTGCAGCACGGGAAGATACGAAGGCATATGCAAAGTAAATTTCCAACCCGTTTTGAAATCTGCTTCGGCTGATTCTTTCGCTGTTTGCAGTACATCAGCAGGAATTCCTGATAGGGCTTTCTCATCCTCAATCAATAATGAGTAGGCATTAGTCGCATCCAACAAATTGTCATTGAATTTTGAAGACAAGCCCGATAGCTCTTCTTGAATCTGCAAAAACCTTTGCTTCTTGTCAGATGGCAATTCCGCGCCGCCCAATCGAAAATCTCTTAATTCATTGTCAATAATCTTTTTTCGTGCTGAACTTAATTGTCCGAATTCCACACTTGCACGTAATTGCTTAAATTTCTCGAATAACAATAAATCTTGTGATAACTCTGCATAAAACTGAGTAATGAGCGGGAGATTTGCATTATAGATTTCTCGCAGCTGAGAGCTATTCATCACGGCATTCAAATGCGCCACCTGTCCCCAAGCTCGTGATAACCGCTCGCTCGCATCCACCATCGGTTGTACAAAATTCTGCCACGTAGGCACATCTTGTCCCGCGCGTAATTTCTCAATCACCATTCGATTTTCGTTCAGCAGCGTTTCAATCGCTGGCGTAATATGCTCATTCTTTATTTCTGCAAAACGAGGCAGTTCAGAAAAATCAAGTAATGGATTTGACATGTTGCTCCAAATATTGGGTTAAAAACGAACAGAATAATTATTGCAAATTAGTATATAAGCCACGCTAACGAGTTCCCCGTTCATAAACAATGTGTCCATTCACCAAGGTATATTTAACCCCCCCCGGTAACTCCATGCCCAAGAACGGAGTATTCTTACCTTGACTCAGCATGGCTGATGATGTCACTTTCCAATAATGTTCTGGATCAAAAATGCATATATCTGCAGCACTTCCGACAGACAAATGCCCTGCATTTATACCCAATATTTCTGCTGGATCAGAAGTAATCTTGGCCAGCACTTTAAGCATAGGCAAACGCATTTCCATGCCCCATTTTAAGGTTAACGGTAATAATAATTCCACACCGGTTGCGCCAATTTCTGAAAGACCGAATGGAAGCAACTTAGCATCTTCATCCACCGGCGCATGATCCGAGCAAATTGCATCAATCGTGCCATCCAGTAAACCGTTACGCAGCGCATCCCGATCTCCAGAGCTTCGCAGTGGCGGCATCAAATGACAATTTGAATCGAAGAACCCAATATCCATATCAGATAGGTGTATATGATTGATAGTAACATCGCAAGTCATCGGCAATCCCTGCTGTTTAGCTACACGAATCATTGCCAGTCCTTCCGCGCTGGAAATCCGGCACAAATGCACCCTGACTCCTGTTTCTTTGGCCAATAAAATAATATTGGATAAAGCCACCGTCTCGGCATAAACGGGAACTGTAGGCAAACCCAATCGAGTTGCCACCTCTCCATCATGCGCCACTCCATCATTGGTCAGACTGATTTCTTGTGGACGCAACCACACGCTAAAATCAAAAGTAGAGGCATACCGCATTGCCTGCATTAACACGCGCAGGTTAGACAATAGACCATCCGGCTGACCAAAAACGACGCAACCCGCATCATTTAATTCTGCCATTTCGGTTAATCGCTCCCCCCGCAATCCCTGGGTAAGCGCACCGATGGGATAAACATGCGCTTGATTGAGGCTTTTGGCACGATGTTTCAACATTTCTACCAGCCCTGGCTCATCTAATGGCGGATCGGTATCGGGTGGACAGGCAAAACTCGTCACTCCGCCAGCAACTGCCGCCCCCATTTCCGATTCCAGTGTGGCTTTATATTCAAGCCCAGGCTCGCGTAAACGTACAGATAAATCAACCAGACCCGGACACACAATGAATGACTGAGCATCAATGACCCGGCTCGCTTGGAATTCATCGGGAGGCATGCCTATGGCAATGATTTTGCCTTTCGCAATAAAAATATCCCGAACCGCATCAATACCGTTCTTAGGATCAATTAGCCGCCCATTTTTGATATGAATTTTCATGACGACAGCCTTTAGACCTGATTACCAGCCAAAATTGACATCACTGCCATACGCACCGCTATACCGAATGTTACTTGAGGCAAAATCACCGATTGCTTACCATCCGCTACTGCGGAATCAATCTCCACGCCACGATTCATTGGCCCGGGATGCATGACGATGGCATCGCGCCGAGCGAGGGATAATTTTTCAGGCGTCAAACCATAGTATTTAAAATATTCCTCTGGACTTGGCAGATTTGCGCCTTGCATGCGTTCATTCTGCAAACGCAACATCATCAGCACATCAATATCTTTTAGTCCCTTCGCCATATCGTGATAAACCTGCACACCGAGACGTTCTACCATTTTTGGCAATAAAGTTTTAGGTGCAATCACCCGAACTTCCGGAACTCCCAAGGTGGTCAACGCATGAATTTGGGAACGCGCAACCCGAGAATGCAAAATATCGCCAATGATAGCGACTCGCAAATTATGAAAATCATGCTTGTAACGCCGAATAGTGAACATATCCAGCAAAGCTTGTGTTGGGTGAGCATGACTGCCATCCCCCGCATTAATCACATGAATCTCAGACCGAACATGCTTTGCGATCAGATGTGCAGCGCCACTTTGTGCGTGCCGCACCACAAACATATCCGCATTCATAGCGGAGAGATTGTTAACCGTATCCAGCAATGTCTCGCCTTTTGATTGTGCAGAAACCGCAATATTCAGGTTGAAGACATCTGCCGACAAACGCTTGGCAGCAATTTCAAATGTTGTACGTGTGCGAGTGCTGGGTTCAAAAAAAAGATTGAATATCGATTTGCCGCGTAATAATGGAATTTTCTTGACATCACGCTCAGTCACACCGACGAATGACTCAGCCGTATCCAATATATGCAATAAAATCGAAGCAGGCAGACCTTCCGTTGTCAGCAAGTGCTGTAGCACGCCGTGTGCGTCCAATTGCGGGTTTCTATTGATCATTCCGGAAGGCTCTTATGATACAAATTCAAACTCAATTTTCCATGATCATCACACCTCAGTTCCAGCATTTTGTCCGTGGGTAGTTTAAGCGTCGCTCCGACATATTGAGCGGCAATCGGCAATTCTCTGCCCCCCCGATCAACCAAAGTAGCCAAACTAACAGAAGCAGGTCTTCCATAATCAAACAACTCATTGATTGCTGCGCGAATTGTACGCCCTGTATATAGTACATCGTCGACCAATAAAATATGAGCGCCCTCGACTTTAAAGGGAATTTCCGAAGGTTTAACTTGTGAATGCAAGCCAATTTTGTCGAAATCATCGCGATAAAACGACACATCCAGCGCACCCAGCGGCAGTGTAATGGCTAGCTCTTGATGCAAGCGCTCAGCCAACCACACTCCGCCGGTATGAATACCGATGAGCGCGAAGTGTTTACTAGCCACATCGGACTGTATTTCTTTCACAAGATTTTTCAATAGTAGTTCAGCGTCTGGTAATTGCATGCTATTCATCAAAAAATGATTGAAGGATATGTTGTGCGGCCACTTGATCGAGAACTGTTTTTTGTTTTCTACCCGTGACACCCACTTCCCGCAGTGCGGCACTGGCTGATTGACTGGTATAGCGTTCGTCTTTCAATATCACTTTGATTTTAAAACGCCCTGCTAAACGTCGCGCAAAGCGTTGACTTAAATGCGTCAACTCATGCGCTGTCCCATCACTATGCATAGGCAATCCGACCACGAGCAAAACGGGTTGCCATGTTTCAATCAGCTTAGCAATCATGGCGAAACGTTGCTCCGTATTTTCGCTGTCTACCGTTATCAGTGGTTGCGCTTTGCTCAGCAGGCTGTTGCCGATCGCCACTCCAATGCGTTTTTTTCCAAAATCAAAAGCCAGCACCGTTCCTTCAGGCAATTGTTCTGATATTTGGCTTGTGATTAGATCACTGGCAAGATTCTCTGTCATTAGCAATGAACTTATGCGTGCCCAATTTCATTGGATAAATTTGCATAGCTAACACCCAGCAATCGCATAGCTGCAGGCAAGCGTTCTTCCGATGGCAAATCGAATATTACGCCAGGTGAAGCAGGCATCGTTAACCAGGCATTCTGCGCCAATTCGTGCTCGATTTGACCAGCGGCCCAACCCGCATAACCCAGTGCAATCAACGCTTGATCAGGACCCTCATCATTGGCGATAGCCTTTAAGATATCCAGCGATGTTGTCAAACCCATGTCTTGATTCACAATTAGCGTTGATTGCCACTTACCCACGGGATGATGCAATACAAATCCGCAATCCAATTGAATGGGGCCGCCAAAAAGCACCGGCGTTGACTCCATTAGAGAATCAACCTGCGGTATACCCAATTGTTTAAAGAGATTAACCAAAGTAAGGTCGGTTGGTCGGTTAATGACGATACCCAACGCACCCTGCTCATTATGTTCACAAACATACGTTAATGTCTTAGAAAACATAGAATCCACTAGCGTGGGCATCGCAATTAGAAAATGGTGAGTCAGATTAACATTTTTCATAATGGAATCAGTTTTCTATTGACCATTTCATATTCGATTTTTTTACGATATAAGCTTTCTGTTTTGCTATATCCAGTAAGCTGTTTGAGTCATTATTTTTGACCCCAGTTTCATCGTGAATTTTACTGGCAGCGGCAATTCTGCCCCGCCATGAGATAATGCCATAGTGGCATGACCGGCCTCATCTATTTCCATCTGCGTCACAATTGCACGACTTTTTTCGTCATTATTTGGCAATTGCTGCAAATGACTCGCCAAGTGCGCCCCCACTTGATGCTCTGTTTCCGCAAGAAACCCCAGATTCCATTTATCCCCCAGCAACCCCGCTACGACACCGATAGCAAAAGATCCACCATACCAAAGCGGATTTAGCAAACTTTTGCGCCCGCCCAATTCAGCGATGCGCCGTTCCGTCCATGCCAAATGCTCGGTTTCCTCCCGCGCTGCTTGCATCAGGGTTTGTTGCACTGCCTCATTACGCGCTGTTAATCCTTGTCCTTGATACAACGCTTGCGCGCAGACCTCACCCACATGATTCACACGCATAAGTGCAGAAGACAACTGTCTTTCCGTATCAGTCAGATCTGCTTCTGGCAGCTCGCTTCCTGGGACAGGTCGCACAGTTTGTGCTGAAGTTAGCAAAGTTCGCAAAGCGCTGTCAAAACCAATGATAAGCCTATCAATATTGATCATAGTCTTTTATTAAATAAGGTGAGTCGATGAGATCTAAGTATCCATTATAGGCTGATATTTATGAAGTCTAAACCATCTTCATCCAAAGATAGGGAGCCGTATCGCTTCTATTGATTCCTGTCTACCCTTTAACCAGCTGTCAACCATTAAACTTGAATACGTTACACAAGAATCAGTTTAATTATAATTCCAAACCCATTTGCCGTGCCAACAATGTCACCGGATGCAACACCTCAATATTGATTTCTTTCTCGGATAATCCATAGGCAATATGCATTGAGCAACCGATATTTGATGTTACCAAGTATTTAGCCTCCCCATCTACGATGGCAGAGATTTTCTCATCCAGCAATCGATCTGCAATATCAGGCTGATCAATAAAATATGTACCAGCCGCACCACAACATTGGTCATTACCCGTCAAAGGCACTACTTGCACTCCGGGTATACGTGAAATCAATTGGTAAGGGTATGCTTGATCACGCAATACATTGCGTAAAGTGCATGGATCATGCACCAAAACTCTTTGCGGCAGCGGTGATATCTGTACATTTTCCCAGCCTTCAGCCGCGACCAGGAATTGACTAATGTCTGCAATGCTTGATAGCACTTGCACGTTTTCCACATTATTGGATTCTAAAGATAGCTTGTGGTGCATCCCTACCCCGGACTCCAATAATTGCACACCACAACCCGATGCCGTATTGATAACTATATTAGCAGTAAGCTCACCAAAGACTGATTTATTTTGTTGCGCCAACTCAGCAGCTTGTTTGAGTGCGCCACTATGTTGATGTATGGCGCCACAACAAGCTTGATTGCGGGGAACATGGACGGTATAACCTAAGCGATTGAGCACATAAATGCTCGAATTCAGTGTTGCGACATCTGTTATACGAGCCACACACCCTAAAAATAGACTGACTTCCCCATGTTTTTTTCCTTCTGCCGGATAAATTTCCTGCCAATGACCACGCGCAGCATAATTTTTATTTTTAGTTGCCGAATAGGGAAATTTAACAAACGGTAACTGACTAATTAACCTAAGGATTCTGCTCTCACCAAATAACCTAAACTTCATCAACCATGACAAAGAACCCCTCTTTTGAATTAGATAAAACAGTTGACGTAAAAGATCTAGCCGCACAGGTTGAGTCAGCAATATTTTTTCCATCAAAATGCGTATCCATGATTTTCGATTTATTATAATCAGCCCTGATTGCTTATTAATCAGAGCCCGTGTTTCATCCATCAAATGCCCAAATGAAACATGATTAGGACAAACTGCCTCACAAGCTCTGCAAGTCAAACACCGATCCATATGCTGCATAAATCGCGCATTTAGAGGAATGCGCTTATTAGCCATTCCACTCATCAAAGCAATGCGACCACGCGGAGAATCGGCTTCTGATTTCAGCAATCGATAGGTGGGACAGTGCGGCAAGCACAGGCCACACGAAACACACTGATTGGATTCATCAATAATAAAATTTTTAGAAAATTCCGAAGACAATTTAACAAATTCCCCAATATACAAAAAATTATCAGATACAGTTTCTATCTCTTACGCAAGTATCAAATAAGAGGTCTTTAATAAATTAATTACTTATCACTTGTCATGATTACAAAAATTACTGTAAAATCTGCGGTTCTTTGAATTTAGAATTCATGTAATTATAGGCTTATAGGCAAAAATATGGTTATTATTCGGTTAGCTAGGGGCGGTGCTAAAAAACGTCCATTTTTTAATATGGTTGTCGCAAATTCTCGTGATGCTCGTGATGGTCGATTTATAGAACGTGTCGGTTTTTATAATCCAAGGGCGGTTGGTGGTGAAGAAAAATTACGAGTTCAATTAGATCGGGTTGTTTATTGGCAGTCCCAAGGAGCGCAATTATCCTCAACAGCAACTCGATTGATTAAACAATTTTCCACCAACAAAGAAGTTGCAATAAATAGTTAATACTAATAAATCGTCAATGATAGTGATGGGTCATATCATCGGCCCTTTTGGTATTTATGGCTGGGTAAAAGTTCATCCATACACTGAATATTTCGATGGGTTATTAGAATATTCATCATGGTGGCTCAGCAAGGAAAATGAGGAATGGCACGAGGTGCAAATCGTTACGGGTCAAATCCATGGAAGCACCCTAAATGTCAAAATAAAGGAATATGCAAACCGCACCCAAGCCCTAAAACTCAAAGGAATGCAAATAGGGATTCCACGGGATCAATTGCCTGTTCTGCCAGATGACGGTAACAGTGGATATTATTGGTCCGATTTAATCGACTCTGAAGTAATTAATTTAACCGATGAAAAACTCGGCACAGTCATAGGATTGTTTGAAACCGGCGCTAATGATGTTTTGCGCATACATAGTATCGATAAAAAAGAAATTCTCATCCCTTTTATTGAACAAACTATCATAAAAGTGGATTTGAAGCTTTCTAGAATAGTGGTTGATTGGAATAAAGATTACTGAGGTATTCGACGATGCCTGTTGAGTTTGATGTTGTAACGTTATTCCCGGATATGTTTAACGCCATTACGCAGCATGGCGTAACCGGAAAAGCAAATAAGAACAACATTTTTAAACTCAGCATATGGAATCCGCGTGACTTCACCCAGGACAATTATCGTACTGTTGACGACAGCCCTTATGGTGGAGGGCCTGGAATGGTTATGATGGCACAGCCATTGGAAGATGCTATTATTCAGGCCAGAAATAGACAAATCGCACAAGGAATTGATAATACTCAGGTTATCTATCTGTCACCACAAGGCAAGCAACTTGATCACCAATTGGTTACACAATTGAGTGCGTTGCCAGGATTAATTCTGCTCTGTGGTCGATATGAAGGGATCGATGAGAGATTAATTGCACGCGAAGTTGACATGGAAATCTCCATTGGCGATTATGTTGTTTCAGGTGGTGAATTAGCTGCTATGGTATTGATTGATAGCATAGTTAGGCAGATTCCAGGAACACTGGGCGATCCGAAATCAGCTAATCAGGATTCATTTGTAGATGGATTATTAGATTATCCACACTACACTCGGCCTGAGGTTTACAAGGGTAATCGTGTGCCAGAGATATTAATGTCGGGCAACCATGCGCACATTAGGCGTTGGCGTCTACAGCAAGTTCTTGGTAGAACATGGCTAAAAAGACCAGACCTATTTGAGCTGAAGTTTGCAAATGGCATGTCTGTAGAAGAAGAGAAGCTTTTGGAAGAATTTAAACAATCCTGTAAATCCAGGTAGAATCGGCAAAATAGGGAAGAAGATATGAACTTAATCGATCAATTAGAAGCTGAAGAAATAAAACGTCTCAACAAAGATATCCCTGATTTCTCACCTGGAGATACAGTGATTGTTAATGTCAATGTAGTTGAGGGAGATCGCAAGCGCGTGCAAGCTTATGAAGGTGTAGTAATAGCTAAGCGCAATCGAGGTTTAAACTCAGCCTTTATGGTTCGCAAAATTTCAAGTGGAGAAGGCGTAGAACGAACTTTCCAAACATACTCTCCGTTAATAGCAAGTATAGAAATCAAGCGTAGAGGCGCAGTTTGTCGTGCAAAACTTTATTATCTTAGAGACCGTGCCGGTAAGTCGGCTCGTATCCGCGAAAAATTACCAGCCCGAGTTGGTAGCAAGCATTCTGCAGCGACTCAGAGTACCACGGCACAAGCAGCTGCTTCTGAATAGAAAATCAAGAACAATCAATAAGAAAAGCCGTACGTTTTGTTCATGTACGGCTTTTCTTATTATTAAATTGGATTAACCCATAACTTTAAAATACTTGCCACACTATTTGAGCAATTCCATAACATTTTCTGGTGGCCGGCATAACTTGGCTTTGTCGCCACGAACCACAATCGGGCGTTGCATAAGATCAGGATTTTCCACCATTGCTCTCATCAGTTCATCATCAGATGCAGCATCTAAACCACGAGCCAATGGTTCATCTTGTCGCAATAAATCACGTACTGGCACATCTAGCTTCTGAATCAATTCTCTCAATTGATCAATAGTTAAAGGAGTCTCATAGTAATTAACAGACTCGAATTCCTCTCCACTATTATTAAGTAACGCCAATGTAGCCCTACATTTGCTGCAAGTAGGCTTCTGATAAATAACTATTTTGTCGCTCATAACATTTTCCTTTTCAGCGTGAGATCTCCTCATTAAGCATACAACACTTAAAAATATATTATTTCACACCACATTCAGATGAGATTGCTTTATACGCAGATGATGAACCACTTAGTCCAAAAGTATCCACAGTTTCTGTTCCACGCGCTGATGATCCTTTGACAACCAGCGAACTTCCGCGTTTGATTGCATCAGTTATCTTATTATCGGTTGCTTCATCAGGAGCCCAAGCTGAATCATCCTGAGTAAAAAGACGAAAATTCTGATTGTTCACCATGACTGTGGCTTCGCTGCCAGGCTTATATGAATAACCGGCAATATAGCTAAACACATTCTTACTCTTTTCTGCTGGACGATGCGTTATCAAAGCAAAGACATCACCTCTTTTTGTATAATTCCCTGATGTTTTTTTAGGGTGACTGACCATATAGCAAACTTTGCTATTGTTCTCCATAAACATATAAGCCGTCCAATCACCATGCTCCCCTAACAGCTTTGGTTCCGTAGCTTGAGCTGAGTTACACAGTAAAAAGATTGCGCTGGAAATGATTACTTTTCTGAAATTTAGCTTCATTTGGAAAACCTTGAGAATGATGATTGATTGACTTCAATAACTGGCGATATAAGCCAGAAATACTGCACTTCTGGCTATCATTCGCGCTCAACGACAATGACCTAGCAACCTTCCATCTTATAAATATAAAATCCATCCTTATTAATTGCATCAATGACATCTGCCGGTGCACTTTGACTATGACAGAAGCTACATTCCTTACTGGTAACCGTCGCATTGTCCTCACCAATCGAAATAAGCCATTGCTTAGCATATTCAACTGCTTTTTGATCATCTTTCACTGCCGTGAATACATCAAAATGCATTGTATGCCCATCTTTGGCTTTAACATAAGTATCATAAACATGAATTTGCATTTTATTATTTCCTTAAAATTCTTAAAAACTATCAGTCACAGCTAATGGAATAGCCTTAGCAAGGCTCTATTTTACAAATATGTAAGCATCAACTATACCAATTAATTAATTAAACTGCCATGATGAATTACATCACTCAAAAAACAGGCTCCAACACGACAAATCACTCAAATTCGTTGCCGTTTCTCAAACAGATCCATACATCACTTCTTTCTTGCAATAATTACGCCATCACGAGTTGGATTAATGAATGCATCAAAATCCGGATCATTAAAAACCTGTCGATTATGCTCTACAATCGCTTCCGTTGAACCCAGCGAAGTTTCGGTAAAATTCTCCATAGCTACCCGACCATGCCATAATGCGTTATCAGCAATATAGAGACCACCCGAACGAATTCGCTGTCTGGCCAACTGCCAAACCTCAGGATAATCCCCTTTATCCACATCGTTGTAGCAGATATCAAACAAACCATCTGTTTGCATAAAAACATCTTGTGCCCTACCGACACGAAAATCCAAACGATTCCATAAATTAGCACCAGAAAGATATTTCTCTGCGCGCTCGCAATTCATCGGATCGCTATCACTACAAATAACGCGCCCTTCCTCACCAACAGCCCTGGCAAACCAGTATGCAGAATAACCATAGCCGCTGCCAAATTCAAATACACGCTTTGCATTAACCATCTTTGCCTGAGTCTCAAGGAAGGCACCAATCAGACGGCCAACAATCGGAAAACTTCTCAAGCTTGCCAATTGCTCCATTTCGAGCAACACAGGATGATCAGTCTTTTCCAGTAATTTCCGCATATAGCTTTCTATGGCAGAATTTACCGGGATTAATGAATTTGCATTATCCATAATGACGGGTGATTGCATATCTCACCCTCTTTCTAAAATATTTAGCGCATTTGCTTATGCCAGTGCATAGCAATCGCAGTAATCATCAATAATAAAATTTGCGTTCTGCTAAAGATAATAAAAGTATCCGTGAGTCCAGCCAAAAAAATATAACTCACCAAGCCGATTCCCAGGACACTTAATTGCCCTGTCTTAAAGGCTTGATACCAACTCCAGAAAAGAAACATCAACACCGATATCCCCAACATGCCAATATGCATGCCGATTTCAATCCAGTCATTGTGGTAATGGGATGTATGCTGGAATTCCGGCAAATCCTTATAAACACCATTTTTGTACGTTAGGATTGTGCGCTCGAAATAACTCTCTGGCACACCCGTTCCATGTCCCAAAAATGGATGCTCAGCAATGCCATGCAAACCGACATCCCACATTGCAAGGCGGTACCCTAAACTGGAGCTAAAATTATCTTGCTGCAACAATTCAATATCATTCTTCACTTGCGCCAGCCTATTCTGAAAAACCGGGCTACTATAGGCAAAAATAGCAGTAATCATCAGTACAGAAATAGCAATGCCAAGAAACTTCGCAAACTGCGACTTATAGCGCAAGAAGGCTAATAACAATACTGTTGCGAGCGTTGCAAACAGAAGAATTCTCCCATTCTGATGAAATTGTGCCCATATCAATGCCAGCGCAACTAGCCACAATACTATTCTCAATTTACTAGATTGACTTAAATCAGCCAAGCAAACCACTACTACCGCACCTATTCCCAATGTGGCAGAGAAACTCAAATAAGACATCCCTAGCAATGGAATCCCCTGCTCCCCCATAACCAGCGATTGATAAATACCTAACGCAAGCACTCCCAAGTAGCCGGTGACTAGCCCCCCCACCACCCACGGCAAGCGCTCCTTATTCAACAGAGAATAAAATGGGATGAAGATCAACAACATAAAGTATTTAATCCATTTTATGCGCCCATTCTCCGGAATCTCGCCCCATAACAACCCTAACAGCAGACACACGCACAACAAAAGCATCGCCTGGACAAACGACTCTTGAATGGTTTGATGAAATCTGCGCAAACCGCCGTCTATCAACCAAGCCAAAACCAACACCGTAAACGAAACAGGACTCAACGGGTTGTACCAGAATCCCACGCAAATCAGAAGCAATGCAAATCTTATAAACAGCTCGTGTCCCGTCAAACTGGATGGCATAAAACCAATCAATCCATTTTTCTTCATAATCTGTGCATTCAATCCCGGTTTGCTCAAACACTCAGTTTGATGCTACTGGACAATATTTTCTCAATCAATGTGATTCTACTGGTAGTTCCTGCGGATATTTGTGTAGCCTAAAAATCAAACCGCCTCATTCCATGTCCGCATTTTCAATTTACGTCCACGGATAAAAAGCGCCAATAGAATACGCCAAACACCTGGAGTATCTGGCAATATCCAGACTTCAGAAATACGCTTATCTTTACGCGCTCCGCCACGCAACATCAACTTGAAGATTGTCAGGAGGCTGATTCGGCTATTGCGCATCTGCAAGCAGAATAACTGTGGCAATGGCAACGGCGTTAGCCAATGGATACTGCCACCTTGGCTAAAAACAAATTCAATAGCGCTCGACAGCTCAGTCGGCAAATCATCCATCACAGGATTGTTCGCAGAAATCATCAGAACATTACGACATACCCCCGGATAACGCGCGAGATAGAGAGCTCGATTCCGTTTCATCAATGCACGATAGAATTGACCGCGCCCGAATGATCCTCCCCCTTGATGATCGATATGCGTATCCGGATGCACTCCCATGCGCCAACCTTGCTGATCCAACCGACGGCTCAGATCTAAATCCTCAAAATAACCACGACCGAACTGAAGATCAAAACCACCCAATGCCATAAAAATATCGCGGCGAATCAAAAAAGCATGTCCCTTAAAACGATAGGTCTGAACATAGCCACCTGGTCGCCGCAGATATCGCTCTAACTCGTGTCGGAAAAAATTTTTATGTCCGGGACTAATCGCCGCCAATTCAGGATCGGTAACAAAAACCGCGCACAATACGGGTAAAAAATCTGCGTCAATTTTTGTATCAGAATTCAACACAAACACCAAATCCGCATCGGAACGGGCAACGGCATCATTGACCGATTTACCAAAACCTTGATTTTCAAGCGCATGATAGATATGAACTTGTGGGTAGCATCGAGCATTGCGCGCGTTTCATCGCTGGATGCATCATCCTGGACATAAACAGTCCCTATCGATTGTTTCAAATGGGTCATCACCGAATCGATGCAGCGTTTTGTCAGTTCCGGCGCATTAAACACCGGTATGACGACATCAACAGATAAGGCAGCAGGCTTATTCATAAACTGTCGACAGAAGATACCTTAAATCCATGCAATCACTTCGATATCATATCAAGGAGCAAACACGTTCCTGCTCAGGCTATCAAGCAAGTGGACAAACTGAAGCAGGCTAAATTCTTTGAAAGATCAAACAAGTTTCTCCCCAGTTTTTGGTAGAACGATGCTTGACTTCAAGTCCGGCAGATCGCATTAAATCAATGGCTTTTTCCTGCTCTGCGATGGTTCCGAGCTCAACAATCACAGATTTCAAAGCAGGATGCCTTAAAACCGTATGAGCACCGCTCAGAATGGAAATTTCTATTCCATCGACATCAATCTTCATATAATTTGGATAGGGGAATCCCCACTTGTCGCATAAATCATCCAGCGTCACCCCAAAAATCCCTTGAACATGCGTAGCGGATATTTTCATATTCTCAATGTCTTCATTCCCAAACTGGGATCGATTTCCGCCAGGAATAAATTTGGGAATATACAGTTTGGAAAATTCACTGTGCCCCGATACCGCGACGCAATATGACAAAATATTTTTTCCCAGATTATTAAAAAAAATATTTTTGTTTAATGCATAGTAATTATTACTCTGCGGTTCAAAGGCAAACACTTTGATTCTATCGCCATATTTTTTGGCTGGATACAGCGAATACTGACCTATATTTGCACCCAGATCGAAATAGCAGGAATCGGGATCAAAACTATCCAACCAATCCAGCGTATCCGGCTCTTTGATCGAATAAGTTTTAGCCCGCCTCAACGTACGCAAATGATCGACTGAAATATGGATCGATTGATCCCTGACCTGCACCTGTGCATATCCGTCCTTAAGCTTATACGCTGCCACAACCAATTCATTTAATATGTTTTCTAGCATCACGATCGCTTCATAAAATTAAAAGGATTAAGCCTTGTGTTTTCTGCAAAGCGAGTAAATGAAGCAGATCAACACGCTGATTGCTCAAGTAGCGCTACATATCGAGGCAGTACATCAGCATCCGGCACATCCAGCATTTCTCTCAAAAAGCGCTGCCGATGCTCTTCAACATAAAAAGAATCACATCCATGAGTTAAGAAATGATTAATCTTCTCATACACATCATCGCGGCATTTCAATTCCGTCTCTGGCATGTAATAAGCCACGGTTGAACGAGGAGCAATCAGGTAATCAGCAGCCAATACCGGTTTCTTGGTTCTGACCGCTTCAAACACAACCGAAGTAGCCAGGTCAATAATGACATCGGCCCAATTCATTAAATGCACTGAATGCGCATCATCACCAGCAACACGCACATTCGGCAATTGCTTGATCGAGCTGTCTTTAGTCAAAGATTGCTTCCAGCCGCTGCGCGTATGAGGTTTGATGATCAGTTCCACGCCGGGGAATCCGGCAATCATATGCACCACCTCGCCCACTTCTTCCCAGAATGTCGTAAAGTTGGCTTTTCTCAAGAACATGACGATTTTAAGCCGGCTATCCGAGCGCACTAATGGGGAAGGAGGCATTAAGCCAGACAGGATTTTCAACCACTCTTCACAATATCGCGGCGAACCCAGTACGGCAATATTCTTGTCTTCCAGAAAGGGACGAAAGCGCGTAGCACACAATTCATTGGGCACAACCAATTTGTCAAATATCCCGGCGGTTGAAAACAGTGTATCCGGTTCAACGCGCCTTTCGCCACGACGGATCAATTGACTGGCATGTGGACTATCGCCATGCGGCAATGATACCGCTCCCAGTCCTCTGCTTTTGGCCATGGCCACAACCACCTCGACCCACTCCACGCAAATCACGGAGTTTCTTTCAATCCAGTCAAAAGCAATGACACCTTTCCCCGTTGCCCCAAAACATCTCTCGAGCAAGTGATCGGCAGTCTTTCGCCATAAGGGCTCGCGTTTTTTTTCATCGAATCGCTCGGCCATCTTAGTCACTAATGGCCCGATCACTTTGATGCGCCGCACATTGCTCGTCAATAAGAGCATCTGTAAACGCCACTTGATATAGTCGATCCAGGAAAATAGCTCTCGCATATGTGCAACTCGCACGCCCGCAAGTTGGCTTAAATACTGAATCCGAAAATCACGCCGGAATTTCGCCGAGCCAATCAGAACAACATCACATTGATGACCCGACTGAATCCATTTGTAAATAATCGGAGTGATATGATCGATGTCATTATAGTGGCGAAGAAAGAAAAGGGCTTTCATACCCATGATATGATTACAAAAATATTTAGGACGTACCGCATCACTATTATTTTCCCAGTTTAAGCAGATGATTCTGATATTAAAAGCCCGACCATTCTACTCTTGCAGTTATTCAATTACCAGCAGCGAACCAATAACAGAGCCCGGGATAAAATTTCAGCCTTAAAAGTTTTAGTCTAATTTTTACATTTAGTATTGCCCGGGAAACAAGAAAAACCGGATAATCAGCAAGTAACTCTTGCGTGTCATTTTGACTATTCTTGATCATTAACTCATCACACAATCTATTCATGAAAACAATCGCTGTAATACCCGCTCGTATGGGCTCATCACGCTTCCCAGGAAAACCCATTGCAAAAATATTGGGCCGTCCGATGATTGAACATATTTACAAACGCGTCGCCATGAGCAAATCACTGGATGCAACCTATATTGCCACCTGCGATGAAGAAATCCGCCAGGTCGCAGAAAGTTTCGGCGCACCCGTCATTATGACTGCCCACACGCATGAACGCGCCAGTGACCGTGTTGCAGAAGCGGTAGCGCATCTCGATACTGAACTGGTGGTGATGGTGCAAGGAGACGAACCCATGACCCATCCGGATATGATTGATACCGCCGTAGCGCCTTTTAAAGATGATTCGCATTTGGGTTGTGTCAATCTGGTACACAAAATTGCACATGAAGCGGATTATTTGGATCCCAATACCATCAAAGTCGTCATGAACCAGCAAGGGGATGCGCTGTACATGTCGCGCCGCCCCATTCCCACCCTGGCCAAAACCGGCTTTGCCGATACCGCAGCCTATAAACAGGTATGCATCATCCCCTTTCGCACTGCCACGCTGTTTCAATACACCCGCCTGTCCCCCACTCCGCTGGAGCAACTGGAATCAGTTGATATGCTGCGCCTACTGGAGCATGGTTACCGGGTTAAAATGGTACCCACCGAGTTCAATACCCAGGCAGTCGATACCGAAGCAGATTTGGCGCGAGTTGCCAAACTGATGGAAACCGATCCGTTGCTTTCCCGTTACTAGGAATCATCATGTCATTAAAATCAAAACTGAGTCGGTCAGAATTAACCATTGGTTCATGGATAACATTGGGACATCCTTCCATTGCCGAAATCATGGCAGCAGCCGGATTCGACTGGTTGGTTCTGGATATGGAACACAGTGTGTTGGAACTCAGTGAAGTGCAGTCCATCATTCAGGTTCTGGACGGCAAACAATGCCCGGCCATCGTGCGCCTGACATCCAATCATCCCGATCAGATCAAACGCGTCATGGATGCCGGCGCAATCGGCGTGATGGTGCCGATGATCAAATCCGCCGCCGATGCCAGAGCAGCCGTAGATGGCGTGTATTACCCGCCACGCGGACAACGCGGCGTTGGCCTTGCCCGTGCACAAGGTTATGGCGCCAGCTTCCAGGCTTACCGGCAATGGTTGGAAGACAATGCAGTGATCGTTGTCATGATCGAACATGTCGACGCCGTCAAAGCCATCGACGACATTCTCGCCGTACCGGGAATTGATGCCTATATCATCGGCCCTTATGACTTATCCGGCTCCATGGGCCGCCCCGGCGATCTCAATCACCCTGACGTACAGGCAGCGATCGCACAAGTTCTGCAGGCAGGTCAGCGCGCGCAGAAACCCGGTGGCATTCATGTCATCGAACCCGATCCGGAAGCGTTGCAACAGCGCATTCAAGCAGGCTTTAATTTCCTCGGCTATGGGCTGGATATCCGCATTCTTGATTCCATCTGCCGCAGCCACCTTAAAAGTATCCGTGCGACACTCAAAACATCATGAAAAAATTTGTCATCTCTACGTCGTCTTTCGATCTCGACAATAATCCGGCTATTCAACGCCTACTGCAAAACGGTTTTCAGGTTGTTACCAATCCGCATCGCCGCAAGCTCACTGAAGATGAGATTATCGAATTATTGAATGGCGAGGTGGTTGGTCTGATTGCGGGCATCGAACCGCTGACTGAGCAGGTATTTCAATCGGCTAGCCCGCTAAAAGTCATTTCGCGCTGCGGTGCCGGCATGGATAGTGTTGATCTGGCAGCAGCCAAAAAACATGGCATTGCGGTGCTGAATACACGGGAAGCCCCCGCGCAAGCGGTTGCCGAGCTGACCATGGGATACATGCTGACTCTCCTGCGCCAGATCAACCAGATTGATCAAGCGGTGCGCAAAGGCGAGTGGCCGCGCACGCAAGGCCGCTTGTTGGCAGCGCAAACAGTCGGCATCATTGGGATGGGGCACATCGGTCGGCGCGTTGCTCGCCTGTGCCAGGCTTTTGAAACTACCGTCATTGCGCACGATCCGCATGTCAATCAAGCGCCGGACGGCGTCACGCTGTTGTCTCTGGAAAAATTATTAGCCACTGCCGACATGATCACCCTGCATCTGCCGTATGGGCCGGACACGCATCATCTGCTGAACGCTCAGGCATTCGCAGCCATGAAGCCTGAAGCAATAGTGATTAATGCTGCACGCGGCGGATTGGTGGATGAAGACGCGCTGGCTGAAGCATTAAGAAACGGCAAAATCAGTGCCGCAGCCTTGGATGTTTTTGAACAGGAGCCTTACCGGGGTCCGCTGCTTGAATTTGGCAATACCATCCTGACATCCCATGTCGGCTCGCTCGCCAGAGAATCGCGTCAACGCATGGAAATTGAGGCGGCCGACAATTTGCTGCAGGGACTCATCCAAACAGGTTTAATCAATCACGGATAACACGATGATCAATGAAACAGTTGTAGTATTTGGCGCCAGTGGTTTTCTCGGCAGTCATGTTGCCGACGCACTCACTGCCGCAGGCTATCGAGTACGGTTATTTGATCGCAGCCCGTCGCCCTATCTGCAAAGCAATCAGGAAATGATCATTGGCGACATCATGAACCTGGATCAAGCCATCGAAGCCGCCAAGGGAGCATCCATCGTCTATAATTTTGCCGCCATTGCCGATATTGACGAAGCCCACAACAAACCCATTCCCACCGCCACCATCAATGTGCTGGGCAACATGCACGCACTGGAGGCCGCGCGCATCGCAGGCGCCCGCCGCTTTGTGTTCGCCAGCAGCGTGTATGTGTATTCCGAGTCCGGCTCGTTCTACCGCGCCAGCAAACAGGCCGCGGAGCGTTTCACGGAAACCTATCATGAACGCTATGGCCTGGATTACAATATTCTGCGCTACGGCTCGCTATATGGTCGGCGTTCGGATAAACGCAATGGCATCTATCGCATGCTGCACGAAGCGGTTGCGCACCACTCCGTAACTTACAAAGGTAGCGGCGAAGCCATGCGCGAATACATTCATGTGGAAGATGCCGCGCGCATGAGCGTACAAATCCTGGCTCCTGAATTTGCCAATCGGCACATGATCCTGACCGGTCAGGAAAAACTGCGCATCAAGGATGTCATGACCATGATCTCGGAAATCATGCCATGGCCGGTTGAATTGCATTTCGACGAAGCCAACGCCGTGCATCACTACGAAATAACACCCTATGCTTTCCAACCGCGCATCGGTCGAAAGATGGTGTTGAATGAACATGTCGATCTGGGACAAGGCCTGCTCGATTGCTTGCGGGAAATCCACCAGGACTTGCATCATGGCGATGCAGATGACGATGCAACCCCGTCAACCTCGGATAACAGGGCATAGCCATTCATCATGAAAAACATTCACTGGCAGGCCATTATTTTTGATTTTGACGGCGTTGTAGTTGAATCTGGGAAAATCAAAACCCAGGCATTCGCGGAACTCTATCGACCCTACGGGGAAGATATCGTCGCACAAGTAGTGCAATTCCATATTCAAAACGGCGGTATGTCGCGCTACCGTAAATTCCGTCACTTTCAGCAGCATTTTCTTTCCAAACCGCCGCTGACCGAAGCGGAAGAAAAAGCACTGGATGTCCGTTTTTCCGAACTGGTCGTCGAAGCCGTCATTGCGGCTGAAGGAGTGCCTGGCGCGCTGGAACTGATTCGCCAGCAATCTGAGAAAATTCCGCTATTTGTCGCCTCCGGCACACCGGAAACCGAGCTTAAAGTCATCGTCGAACGTCGCGGCTTAACACCCTACTTCACCGAAGTGCGCGGCGCACCGGCACTCAAAAAAACCCTCATCGCGGAAATTTTATCCGCCCACGCACTCAATCCCGAATCGGTATTGATGATCGGCGATGCCATGGCTGATCTCGAAGGCGCACAAGCCAACAACACCGCGTTCCTGGGCCGCGTCCACCCTGATGATCCGAATCCTTTTCCCGCACATATCGAAGTCGTTCCGGATTTGCGCGGGTTAGTTACTTGAAATGGTCTCGATACAACGCCATGTCTTCCCGAATATCGAACAACTGAGTCAGGCCTTTGCCGATTTTGCCACCACCGCACTACGCAATACCTTAGCTCAGAAACAACACGCCACGCTGGTGGTTCCAGGGGGCAACACACCGCGCCACTACCTGCCTGTCCTGGCAAAATGCACTTTACCTTGGAACCGAATCACCGTCACGCTAAGCGACGAACGCTGGGTTGATGTAGACAATGAACAATCCAATGAACGTCTGGTAAAACAATGCCTGATGAATCACCTTCCCCCAGACACACCTTTCGTGGGACTCAAAACCCAACACGACAACCCTTTTGACGCCATCGAAGCAATCCACCAACGGCTGGATAAACTGCCGTTGCCATTGAGTTTGACGGTGTTAGGGCTGGGCGAAGATGGACATGTTGCCTCTCTGTTTCCGGGGATGAATCCCGATTCGATTGATACTCATTACTGCGTTGCGGCTGCACCACCAATAGCGCCATCACTACGGATGAGCCTTTCGTTGAAACTGCTGGCAGAAAGTGAGCATATTGCACTAGTGGTTACGGGAAAAAGTAAGCGGCGGTTGCTGGATCAATTGAATGAGTATCCTGATCCAAAGCTGCCAATTGTTTGGTTATTGCAGCGCACTCAATCGTCGGTTACGATTTTTGAAAAAGATGATTCGTAAAATCAGAAGGTAATTAAGAAACATAAATTTACTATTTGCACGGTATATCTGAGCGATCGATATGCAAATTATCCATGCATATCGTGCCAATTTTAGACTCTAAATATGCCGTAATTGCAAGTGATTGCCATTGTTGGGAAATATATCGATTTAACCGAATCCTATAAATCACTATCTGAGGCATTGATTCACGCAGGTATTCACACCAGCAGCCAGATTAATATCACCTATATTGATTCTGAGAATATCGAAAAGCAAGGCACTGATTGCCT
>JAGOKN010000128.1 GCA_017994575.1 Nitrosomonas sp. | reverse complement strand
TTTTGATGAAACTCAAGAAATAAAAAATCAGAGGCGCAAAACCAAGAGGTTGAGTCCCTCTTTTTATTAACCTAACTGGTACACTCTTCGCGCGCTATTTGGTACCCTTTTACTCCGCCATTGACACGCTTCTGCTGAAATCTTTGGAAAGTTGCGAGTGGTTTGCTTTGATTGATGATCTTATGCCACGCCTAAATGTAATTAAAGGCTTCTCCCCTGATAAAATACCCAAATAGGAATCAATAATTTACTTCTTTACATTATTTCTTAGAGGAATAGATGGATCTTTCAAAAATTGAGATAAAAAATTTTAGGTCAATTAAGGATACGATATTAGAGCTAAATCCATCTTGTCGTGTCTTGGTTGGGATTAATGAATCAGGAAAATCAAATATTCTTAGGGCACTCGCCTTGCTTGATAGATCGAGAAAGTCTGCTTCAACTGATGTCCGCTTTCCTTTAGAAGATGAACAATCTGTTACTGAATCATTCGTGCGATTTCAGTTTGTTGCTCCTGAGGATGAGATTGATCGTATATACGATGAAATCCAGGACATTACATTGAAAAAGACTGGTGAGCCAAAGATATTCCTTAAAATAAAAAATCAAAATGTCGAATTAAAGGATTTTTGTCGCTCCCAAAGCAAGGGGTTTTATAAAGTCGATATAAAAACAGGAAAGGGATCTATATCTTATTTGGGTTTGCCTAAAGGTGAGTGTGATATTGGAAGTGAGTGGGCGACTCCAATTAATGATTTATCAGAAGATATATTAGTGAACGTAGGAGATCAAGAAGTGCCTCTTTGCGCATTCTTGTTGGTAAATGTGAAAGATTTTCCAGGAATTCCTAAGAATTATCTTGTTACTGCAACAACAAGTCTTCTAAATGATTTTATCGGGAAAATCGTTTTAGAAGGCATTAAACATAATTCTCCAGATTGTGTTTATTGGATATATGATGAAAAAAATATACTACCCGCTTCAGTTGATCTAGCTGCATTTACAACTACTCCATCTAGCTGTATGCCGCTCAAGATTATGTTCGAATTGGCTGATATAAACAATATACAAGAAACTATAACTACTGAGCAAGCCCGTCCTTATGGCTTAAGGAACTTGCTAGCAAGAATTGCTAAACATACTACCAAACATATCAAGAGTGTATGGCAAGAATATCAATCTATCGAAGTTTTTTTAACAGAGAATGGCTCCAATATCAATGTAAGTGTGACGGAAGGCTTTAATCATTTTGATTTTTCAAGTAGAAGCGATGGATTTAAACGGTTCGTATCTTTTCTGATTTTGGTGTCTGCAAAGGTCAAAACAAATCAACTGAAGAATACATTACTTTTAATTGATGAACCTGAGATCGGGTTGCATCCAACTGGCGCACGTTATTTACGAGATGAATTGATTAAGATTTCTGAGAAAAATCATGTTGTGTACAGTACCCATTCAATTTTCATGATAGATAAAGAGAATATAGGCCGACATTTACTGGTAGAAAAGAAAAACGAGATAACAACTGTCACTGAAGTAACTCAGTCCAATTTTGTGGATGAGGAAGTTATCTATAATGCCATTGGTTATTCAATCTTTGAAAATTTGAAAGAAACCAATATTCTTTTTGAAGGTTGGCGTGACAAGAAAGTATTCTTGGAGGCATTGATACATGTTCCAAGTTTATATAAGGGGTTAAAGAAAGGCTTTCAGAATACGGGAATTGCAAATTTGCAGGGAGTGACGGATGTTGGGCGTGTATGTCCAATTTTGGAATTGGCTAATCGGAAGTACATAATTGTTAGTGATTGTGATCAAGCAGCGAAAGCCGAGCAAAGGAAATTCTCTGGTTCGGGGCAGTGGAGAAGATGGGATGAACTATCTGATAAGGCTATGGTAGTGACAATTGAAGACTTTATTAAGACTGATCATATAATGAAGATTTTGGAGAAACTTAAGAAGGAATATTCGCAGCTTTCTGCTTTGCAAGTTGAATCCTTAAACCTAAGAGCAAGTGGAGGAGTGCTTTATTGTATCGAGCAGTGGATCGGGAATGCAATGCCAAGGGAAGAGAGAAAATCATTTCTTAATCAGCTCAAAGAGGAATCAATTAATTCCCTGACCCATTGTAATATTGAGGATTATTATTACGAGTATTTGCAAAAATTGCTTGGCGAGATAGCATAAATTGAATGGATTGTGTTCTTTTTGAAAGTTTTTTCTAGTGCAAGAGAGCAGTTATTGTGCCTCTGCTCAAGAAAATATGAAGATAAACCGTTTCATATAATAGTTATTTGGAAAATTTATTAGAACCAAATAAATCTTCTTACCTACCTTTGTATATAAAAGTTGATGGGTATCTTCAGGGTTTTAATTTTTATGCTCCCCTGTGTTGAAAAATCAATTGCTCGGTTTCTGGCAATTATGTTTGCCCCAGAAGGTGGCGCAGTAGTAAATGCATTTCGTACTAGCCTGAAAGGTCGGATCAAGATACCTGAAGTGTTTGAACAAGCGCGTAAAAATTCAGGTTTGGGTGATAATATGTAGTTGTTTATGAATCAGAACCTCATATCCTTTGTTGCCTGATACGAGCAATTTTTCCTAAGAAGTATGATGAAGAGCTTAAGATGTTTGATGCTTGCTATAAGGCAGCTAGCGAAGGAGAGAAGCTTGAATTCTTGACAGAACTATCTGAATACTTATTGAGTGATGCTATTTATGAGAAATTCAGAAACTTAATTCCAAGAACTAAAGAGGCTCGTGATGCTGCGAAGAAAGAGTTTGATGCTTTATCCGAGGATGAAAAAACTGAAGTTCTTCAGCATGTCCATTTCTTCCTAACTTTCTATTTTGCTTCTTTTTTCAATTATATTTCAATGATGGTACATGGACAGAAGCTCACTAAACTTGTGCCGCTTGCGCTGCAAGGTAATCAAGAAGCTTTCTTAAAGGCGGTGCAAATAGATAAAAATATACTGACAGGCCATCCTTACTTCCGGGAAACTTATGCTCAACTTCCGATAGGAGATGACAAAGATCGAAATTTCTATAAGGCCATTTCGTCTGCTCAAGTTCGCCCGCAAGTCAATAGTAAGATAGATTATCCTGCCTTATACCTGCTTTTTGCTGTGCTGGATAGCTTCGGAGGGCTGGAAAAATTCTCAGCCCCAGAAATTCTTGACATGTGCGATGAAGCACGTTTGGATCGCTATCAAAACCGTATTGAGGATGAAAATTATTTAATCAAACGCCGTTTGGAATATCGTAAGAAGCAGAAAAAAGGATTTTAGTCAATGCACTGAAAATTAATTTTTAGTGCATTCAGCCACTTTCTACTAAAGATTAGAGTTCCTCTCGCTGCAACAAGCCGTTGCAGGGTCACTATGGATATGAATTCTAATCATGAAGAAAGAAGTCAATGCTTTACCTGAAGCTGTAGCATCTAAGAAAACACGAACCGCCAAGCCAGCGCATCGCACTACGAGCGGCAGCGAGGCCGTGCGCTGCGAAGGCGAGGTGGAAAGAGATTTGACGGATGCTCTGCATCTGTCCGAATCATCCTCACAGGGTACGTCGCCTAGTAACACAGTACCCTATAACTGCAATAATGAGTATTTCAGGCTTTTGAGGTTTGGGGTTGATAGTCTGTATTTGTCTTATCAAGGTGAATTATTCCCGGAAGTCAAGGAACGTCTGGCCAAGCTGAAACAGTTGGCACAGCACCCTGAAATAGATCAGCAAGCGCAAGCACAATATGCCATTGCTGGTCATATCTTTGAAGTCAAGGATAAAGGCTCGTCAATATTCCCGTATGTGCTGGAAGATGGCGCATTCCGCATCAGCTTATCCAGAACCAGCAAGAAAACACCAATGGCGTATGTCAAGGTGTCCTCCCGGTATCTATGCAGCGTTACGCCTGTTGAAGCTGAAAAACACTTGCGCCAAATTTTGAATGAACTGGGTACATTGGAAAGTTCTGCGCATGTCAGTCGCATTGATCTCTGCGCTGACTTTGTTTCCCATGAAAACATGGAATCCTGGGGTCGTGAGGCATGGATAACGCGCGGTAAGAAGATAGATGCTCATGCCGTGAATGAGAAATTCACGGGTTGGTCGATAGGTTTGGGTGGAAAGATTTCCTGCCGTTTGTATAACAAACTAATAGAAATTCATACCAGTGGTAGAACCGATCTTATCCCATTATGGAAAGAAGCTGGCTGGCAAGAGGGTGAACCTGTTTGGCGTGTTGAATTTCAGTTAATGCGTGATATTTTGGCAGAGCATGGCTTGATTGATCTTGATAGTACATTGGCTAATTTAAACGGCTTATGGAGTTATGCTTCAACAGAATGGCTGCGTCTCACGTTACCTAATCCCGATGATCAAACACGCTCACGCTGGCCGATTCATCCGCTCTGGGGATATATCTCATCAATAGACTGGGAAACAAACCTAAACACGCTTTCCAGATCATTCCAAGCGACACGATTACCCGAAGATAAGCGAATACTAGCATTGGGAATCAGTTCATTGGCTTCCTTTATGGCAAAGCATTCCATTACTGACTTTGATGAAGGGCTGGATCGTTATTTATTGGCTCTCCATCAACATCTTCAAACCAGCGGCGAATTTCTCGGCTTATCAGCAGAAGATTTCATCCTTGAAAAAGTGCGTTTACGTGGCAAGGAATTTAATACTATTTTAAATATTGATGAAGCAGAGCAAAAGCGTCTGGAAATAGCGAGAGCTGCAAAAGATTATCGCAAGGCATCGGAGGGCGAATGAAAACATTAAATCTTGAAGAAGCTGCCCAATTTCTTAAGCTACACCCTGAAGAAGTGCGCCGTCGTGCCAAAGGGGGAATTATCTCCGGTGTTAAATTGGGGAAGCGTTGGGTATTTATTGAAGAAGATCTTGCTGCCTACATGCGCTCGTTATATGCTCCTCCTCGGCAAGCGTTGCAAGTGGGACATGGAGAAAAACAATTATGTCACTCTGTAAACGTGGTAAGACGTGGTGGATTAGTTTCACCACACCAAGCGGCGAGCGAATTAGATGCTCTGCTGCAACTGAAGATAAAACCCAAGCACAGGAATTCCACGACAAGCTAAAAGCTGATTCTTGGCGAATTGTGAAACTGGGTGATAAGCCAAAACGCACTTGGGATGAAGCGGCTTATAAATGGCTGATGGAAACTCAGCATAAAAAGACACATCATGATGACGTGGCTAAAATAAACTGGCTCCAGCAGTTCTTTAGAGGCAAATATCTCGATGAATTGACGCGGGATGTGATTGCAAAGATTGGCGAGTTAAAGCGACAAGAAACGAGTCCAGCTACAGTGAACCGTTTACTCGCTCTGATTCGCTCAATTCTGCGCCGTGCGGCTCTTGACTGGGAATGGATAGACAAACCCCCAGTTATTAAGCTGTATCGTGAAGCAAAGCGTCGGGTGCGTTACCTGAGTGCAACACAAGCAGCAATGCTTATTCAGGAATTGCCGCCGCATTTAGCGGATATGGTGACGTTTTCACTGGCAACTGGTTTGAGACGGTCGAACGTCACGAAACTGGAATGGTCACAAGTTGATATGCAAAGAAACGTTGCATGGATACATGGCGATCAGGCCAAAGCAGGAAAACCGATTCATGTCACGCTGAATGCTACGGCAATAGCGGTATTAACTAAGCAGATTGGTAAGCATCCAAGATCAGTATTTTGTTACAAGGGAAAGCCAATCACACAAGTGAATACCAAAGCTTGGTATAAGGGGTTAAAACGTGCTGGCATTGAGGATTTCCGCTGGCATGATTTACGCCATACCTGGGCAAGCTGGCTAACTCAGAACGGTGTGCCGTTGAATGTCATTCAAGAGATGGGTGCATGGGAATCTGCTGAGATGGTCAGGCGTTATGCTCACCTGGCACCTGAGCAATTCGCACAGCATGCCAGAGTCGTTGATGACGTGTTCAATGGCACAAATTTGGCACAATCGAAGTAAAAGCGGTTCGGTTATGTTTCTAAGTCATTGTTTATTGGTGCTGTTGCGCAGAATCGAACTGCGGACCTACTGATTACGAATCA
>JAGOKN010000127.1 GCA_017994575.1 Nitrosomonas sp. | reverse complement strand
AATTACCCGGCTTGAACCAGGCATTGATCCAGCCAACCAGACAAGCAAATGCGACTGTTGCCAGACCAACTTTGATGGGATAGTCAGACATAATGGCAATTCCAATCGACAATGGAATTGCCATGGCACCAGTTATCAATCCCGCCGCAGTGTCACGTAAAACATATTGCGACTGAAACGCCGCCGACCCGGAATGAGATTTCTGCTCGTTTGATGATTCGTTTTCTGTTTGATTTGCCATAAAATTATTTTTCCCCTAACAAGACTGACAACAGATGAATGTAAAAACTGATGACTATCGATAGATTTCTACAGTACTAATCAAATCACTGACAGATTGAATAGTCGGTCAGAAAGAAACTTTTTATTCTTTTGATTTTCTTCTTTTGGTCCCTATTAGATAAATGAAGATTCATCCTAGGTTAATCAATACGACAATGTATATCAGAGAAACCACTATTTCTGCCTGATGGAAACCATTAGGCAATATTTCCTGAATAACCTTCGGATAATTTATTAGCAAACGAAAGTTCACAAGAAACCCACTATCTATCGACGATCAACAAAATTAGCTGCGTAAATCGATCTTTAACAGCAAGAGACGATCTTGACCACCAACAACAAAATTCGGATAGAATCCGTTAAGAAAACCTTTTTAGCTCACTCTATTTTTCAAAGAACAAATACGTCATGCACAGCGCATCTCCAATTAAGATCCTGATTCTCGATGACGACACCTTCATGTTGAAGCTCTTGACCCGGATGCTTGCTAAACAGGGGCATACTTCTGTTATTGCTTGCGACAATGGTGCAGATGCACTCAAAAAAATTGACAATGCCGATACTCGACCGGATTTGATCCTGCTTGATCTCAACATGCCGGACATGGATGGGATCGAATTTGTGCGATACCTGGTCGATCATCAATTTCACGGCAACTTGATCTTAGTCAGCGGAGAAGACGAGCGCATGTTGAAAACCGCTGAGAAACTGGTTCATGCCCATAAGATTGAGATGCTGGGGTATCTGCATAAGCCAGTGAATCCCGAGTATTTATCCGAGCTCATCAAGAAATGGAAATCTCCTTCTCAGGAAGATCAACTGCAATCGAGTAAAAAGATTTATCGAGTAGACGAATTGCAATCCGCAATAGCGCATCATGAGTTAGTCAATTACTATCAACCCAAAGTATCCGTAGCCACCGGCGAAGTGATAGGTGTAGAAACATTGGTACGCTGGCATCATCCAACTGACGGCTTAATTTCTCCTGATCGGTTCATCAGCATTGCAGAAGAAAATAACCTCATCAATGAGTTAACCACTTATGTTCTGACCGATGCATTAGCACAAGCTAAAATGTGGCATGAAAGTGGGTTGACATTGCGCGTAGCGATTAATGTTTCCATGGATAATCTGGCATCCTTGGATTTTCAAGATCTTGTAGTCAATCTGGTCACACAAGCGGGCCTATCCCCCCAGAATATTGTGCTGGAAGTAACCGAAAGTCAATTAATGGGTGCCGATACGCGCATACCTCTTGAGATTCTGACCCGATTACGCCTTAAAAGATTTCATTTATCGATTGATGACTTTGGTACCGGGCATTCATCCATGGCTCAATTGCGCGATATTCCTTTTGATGAGCTTAAGATTGATCAGGGTTTTGTGCATCGCGCCTGGACAGACACCACCCTGCGGGCAATCTACGATGCCAGCTTATCCATGGCAAAACAACTGGGAATGATGACTGTTGCAGAAGGCGTGGAAGATCAAAATGATTGGGAATTATTGCGTCAAACGGGTTGCGATCTGGCACAAGGCAATTTTGTTTCAAAACCCCTTCAGGCTCAGGAATTCTCTCATTGGATGCAAGCATGGCAAGACAGAATCCATAATGGATTAATTCCTGATTCAATTTAGCTCTCACTATAGATTCAACGTCAATTGATTAAACACACTTCAGAACCTCAACCAGATTTTTCATGCAAACTGTCAAGATAAGCGACAACAACTGCCATCTCGGTGTTGAAGCGCGGCAACAACTCTTTGAGTGTCATTACCTCACTTTGTTTACCCGCTCGCTCAATTTCCGCACATAATTCACCCAGTGCAAGTGCACCCACAGAACGGGCTGACGATTTCAGTTTATGCGCGGCGGAACCAACCATGGCCCATTGCTCTGCTTGATAAGCAACTTGAATCTCTGTAGCTATTTTTTCTGCACTGACGCGAAAATCCTGCAGCATTTCTTGAATCGTTTCCGGATCATTCCCGACCAATTCCTCAAGTACATGCACATCGATTGGCGCTACTACGGTTTCTGTTGTTACTATCGGTTGAGTAAATTGAACACTCTCAACTGCTTGCTCCTCAACCACGGAAGTCAGCGCATTACCCGACATGTATTTTTCTAGGGTCAGTCGCAGATCTTCAAGCTGCACGGGTTTACTCAGATAATCATCCATACCCGCACTCAGGCAATGCTCCCGCTCCCCTTTCAGTGCATTGGCAGTCAAGGCGACAATGGGAAGATGCGTTTGATTCGTTTCTTTGACACGAATGTTGTGCGTCAACTCAAAACCATCCATTTCAGGCATGTGCAAGTCGGTCAGCAGTAAAGCGTAATTACAGTTTTGCAAGCGTTTTAAAGCTTCGCATCCATCACTAGCGATATCTGCCGCATAACCGAGCAAATTAAGCTGCTGCCTGATGACTTTCTGGTTGATATCATTATCTTCAGCGACCAATATGAGCCTGCCTTGCCGCAACGCTTCTTCACGCGACGGCGGTACAGGTGCAGACTTGCGGATATCATTCGGCGGCACCTTTTCCTCACCTGATCCTGCCCGACCGGCAGCTATAGCCATGGCTCGAAGTAACGATTGGCGATACATCACATCTCCATCCAGAGTCACGATATCGATATCTTCAGCGCGAGCTTGCCGACGCCGTCCACGCTTGATGATGATGAAGCGTGGCTCAATAATGGATTTGAGATTATCAGCTCCAGCTTTCTTATCATCTTTAATAGCACTGGAGTAAGTGTTAAATACAGCGCGCAATTCCTCGATGGAAGGAGTATGTGCCCCAGCATCGATAACAACCAGCCACAAGCCAGGAGTGAGATTCTGAATCCGTTCACGCACTGTATTCAGATCCGCTGCCTGCTCAACCATCGCACCTGCGCTTCTCAAATAGATCGCCAAATCATTACTTAACCCCTCTTCATCACCCAGCATCAGGCAAGTCAAACCACTCAGATCATCAAGCTGATTCGTGGCGACTGCTTCAGCGGGCAAAGGCTTGAATGGCATTTGTATCATAAAAGTAGAACCCAATTGAGGCTCACTTTGCACGGTAATTTCCGCCCCCATTAGACCTGCCAAATGATGAGAAATGGCCAACCCGAGTCCGGTACCTCCAAAGCGTCGTGTTGTTGAAGGATCACCCTGCGAAAAAGATTTAAACAACTTTTCCTGCGTCTCCTTATTCATGCCAATACCATTATCAGTCACCTGAAAAGTGATCACGACCTGATCAGGATTCGATTCGGTCAATAGCGCCCGCACGGAAACCTTGCCAGATCTTTCAGGCTTACTAGAAAATTTGATCGCGTTGTTAATGATATTGATCAGCACCTGGCGAATACGTAAGGGATCTCCCAGGACATTTTCAGGGATTGTAGGGTCTATAAACAGCGTCAGCTCCACTCCTTTACTGAGGGCCAAATGAGCCAACATGCCACAAGCATTTTCGATCACACTGGCCAGGCGCATGGGAATTTTTTCGATTTCCAGCTTACCTGCCTCAATCTTAGAAAAATCCAGAATATCTTCAATAATGGCCAGTAAGGCATACGCTGAATCCCGTATTAAATTAGCCATTTCCATTTGATAACCACTCAAACTGGTTTGCCTCAGCACATCAACCATGCCAATCACGCCATTCATTGGCGTGCGAATTTCATGACTCATGGCGGCAAGAAAAACCGATTTCGCCTTATTGGCTTGCTCGGCTTCTATCCTGGCCTGTTTTAATGCCTCCATCATGCGCACATGTTCGCGGATATCGCGCATCACGCCAGTAAAATGCCGTTTGCCTCCCACAAAATACTCGCTGACTGCCAGATATAATTCAATCCGTTCACCATTTTTGCGCACGCCTTCAACTTCACGACCAAGACCGATCCCATGCGAACCAGACAAATAAGGTCGACCGACATACTCCTGACCGTGCCCAGTGCGGCAATAGTTCTCCATATACCCCACATGCTTACTACGATCCGGTTCTGGCACAATGACCGCGATATTTTCGCCAATCATTTCATCATGACTATAGCCAAATAGTTTCTCCATCACCGGATTGGCAGACAGAATCGTGCCTCTTTCATCCGTGGTAACCACGCAATCCACCATATGCTCAACAACAGAACGCATTTCTTCTTCTTTTAAAGCCAGGGAAATATTTGCCAATTGCAAATCGACTGTGCGTGCCGCCACTCTATTTTCCAGTTCTTGATTGAGTTGCAGTAAATTCTTTTCTGCCTTGTTGCGCTCCTGGTCACTAGCATTCAACTGTTCCACCATGACATTGAAAGTCTGTGCCAGTTGCCTCATCTCATCCCAACCAATCAATGCAACGCGTTGATCAAGGTTGCCCGCAGAAATATCCAGAGCGCTCTGGTTCAATTGCTTCAAGGGATTGACGACACGACGATGAAATAGTACAGCACCTAGTAAAGCAGTTAATAATGTCAATATCAGCAACACCAAACCGACGAAATGTACTTTGTATACAGATGCAAAGGCCTCATCCACATCAACGTGTACCACCATCCCCCATTTCATACGTGACAAGTAACGCCAAGCAGCCACCACTTCCTTACCACGATAATCTATCGTCAACGCACCGCCAGTTTGTCCACTCAGAGCATTGCGCATGGATTCGGAAGAAGGAGGAGTATTAAGTGGAATCTTGCGTCTCAATGCTGCTTCTGGATCAAACTTTAGGGGCGCCATAACCAATGCACTTTGTTCATCCTCGAGACGAGCCACGACTGTTTCACCGCTATCCGTTAACCCCACATTATTCGCGATGACTGCAAATACACGTTCACTGTAGATCTGCAAAGCTAATACGCCTTTTATTTCTTCATCGATGATGATTGGCGTAGCAATAAATGCAGCGATTGCATTTTCTGAAGGTGCATATTGTTCAAAATCGGAAATGCTGCTTTGGGCGTTATCCAAAGCGTAGCGAGTCACTTTGCCCAGCCCTGAGTCACGATAGGGACCGGTCATTAAATTGGTTGCAAAATCCGCTTCATGAGCTTGGGAATAAATAATTGTACCGTCAGTAGCGATCAGAAACAGATCGTAGTAACTTGCATCTTTGACAAAACGCTTGAAATTTTCACGATAACTCGCATCCAATTGACGATAATCGTCCGAATCTACGCCACTTTGTTCGAAGATCCTGGAAAATTCGACAATCGCTTCATGGGTTGTACTGGCATCTCGTAATAAACTAGCATCCAGTAATCGTTCCTGTAGATAGCTTTCTATTTGCTCAACTTTCTTGTCAGCAATGGCAGAAACATTCCGAATAGCAGTCTTTTTTATTTCTTTCTCAAAGGTATGCAGCAGGCTATTACCGATAACCAGTATGGGCAGCAGAGAAACTAAAGTAAACCAAACAGCGAAACGCTGCGTCAGCGAAGTGAATTTCATTCATCTCTCCTCACAACTACCACAAATGTGTTTCAGTTGACATTGCTACACAATCGCCTACTCAACTCATAAAAACATCATACCATCTCTAATGTGAATCAGTTTTATGGAGATCAATCCAAATCGAGAAAGAAATCAGCCCTTTGATCATATGCTGATCGACAATGAACATAACAGTAGGATAAGTTAACTAAATTCTGTTTCTAAAAATCAAGAACGGGAAGTAGTATCCGTAAACAATAATTGCCATAAGAATATGGCTTACTCCAGCAAATTACTAATTTGCCGAGAAAATCACACACTGCATTGTAAGGAGAATTAGCTGATGAGAAGTGTTGTTGAAAATAATTTTATGAGAATATGTTATCAAAAAGTATTCTGCTAATACCAAGGTCACTTAGCTATTGTAAACTCAGAAGATCTGAAGCTAATGAAACATCA
>JAGOKN010000002.1 GCA_017994575.1 Nitrosomonas sp. | reverse complement strand
CCGAACATGCCGAGTTTTTATACAATACGACTGATTACTGGGCGCCCGAGCATGAGCGCTGCATTGTCTGGAACGATGACACTTTGAAGATTGACTGGTTGCTGGCCGGCGGCAATCCGATTTTATCTGACAAGGATATGCGTGGAGCAACATTTGATAGCGCCGAAGTTTATGATTAACAGTGTTGATGGCTAAACAAAAAACAATTTATGCCTGCACCGAATGTGGCGGGCAGACCTTGAAGTGGCAAGGGCAGTGCCCGCATTGCCAAGCATGGAATTCATTGATAGAAACCATCGCAGAGAAATCTGTCTCGCGCTTCAGTCCGGTATCAGAAACCGACCAGGTGCAAAACTTAAGTGACATTGAGACGCGTGAAGAGCCACGCTACCCAACGGGATTGGAGGAACTTGACCGAGTTCTGGGGGGCGGTTTGGTGCATGGTGGTGTTGTGTTGCTGGGCGGTGACCCGGGTATTGGCAAATCGACTTTATTACTGCAGGCACTTTCTCATATGTCGTCGCAACATTCAGTACTCTATGTGAGTGGTGAAGAATCGGCACAGCAAGTTGCATTACGTGCTAGGCGTTTGGCTCTGGATGTGCAGGCTGTTCATTTATTGGCCGAAATTCAGTTGGAGAGAATTCAATCTGTCCTGGCTGAGCATAAACCAGCGGTTGCGGTGATTGATTCCATTCAGACGATCTATTCCGAAGTTTTGCAATCAGCGCCGGGTTCGGTAGCTCAAGTACGTGAGTGCGCAGCACAGCTCACGCGGTTAGCGAAGGCCAGCGGTATCTGTATTATTCTGGTGGGGCATGTGACCAAGGAAGGTGCGCTGGCAGGTCCGCGGGTTTTGGAGCATATGGTGGATACGGTATTGTATTTCGAAGGTGATATGCATTCCAGCTTTCGCATGATCCGTGCATTCAAGAATCGTTTTGGCGCGGTGAATGAGCTGGGTGTATTTGCCATGAGCGAGAAGGGGCTGCGTGAGGTGAGAAATCCATCTGCATTATTTCTTTCCCACCATGATGAACAGGTTCCGGGAACTTGCGTCATGGTTACGCAAGAGGGAACACGTCCGTTACTGGTGGAAATACAGGCCTTGGTTGACGAGGCGCGTTCGCCAAATCCGCGGCGATTATGCGTGGGACTGGAACAAAATAGACTCGCGATGTTGCTGGCCGTATTGCATCGTCATGCAGGGATACCCTGTTATGACCAGGATGTTTTTGTCAATGCAGTCGGCGGTGTGAAAATTACTGAGCCTGGTGCAGATCTTGCCGTCATGCTGGCGATTGTTTCCTCACTCAAAAACAAACCATTGGCCGAGAAAATGATCGTCATTGGTGAAATCGGATTGGCAGGCGAAGTGCGTCCAGTGCAGCGCGGGCAAGAGAGATTGAAGGAAGCTGCGAAGCTTGGTTTTAAACAAGCGATCATTCCGTTAGCTAATAAACCCAAGCAATCGATTCCTGGGTTTCAGATTATTGCGGTTGGGCGAATTCGAGATGCGGTTGCTCAAATGTATTGATCATTGCTGCAGCCCTGAAATTTTTTGTATGACTCATAGGATTGAAAATGCACCGAATACTTTGGGTGCTGAGTGGATTATCGATTTTAGTCTTGGGAGTGGCTGTGATATTTCCGCCCATTGCTCAGCCCATTGACTATCATCAGTTTGCCGATCAGAGAAATTTTCTCAATATTCCTAATTTTTATAATGTCGTTTCAAATCTGGGATTCCTATTTAGCGGCGCTGCTGGATGGCTGTTTCTATTGCGTGCTTATCATTCACCTGCGCAAACTGCGTTTCGCAGCAAGGCTGAGTTCTTACCATACTGGATTTTATTTTTCAGCGTGATTGCATCAGCATTCGGTTCAATTTTTTATCATTGGGTGCCGGATAATGATTATTTGTTGTGGGATCGATTGCCCATAGCCATTGGCGTGACCGCTTTGCTTGCGGCGACCTTGGTTGAACGTGTCGGTGCTGTATTAGGGTTGTGGTTGTTACCATTACTTACCGCATCGGGAATATGGAGTGTGCTGCATTGGTACTGGACTGAGCAAGCCGGTGCAGGGAATCTTAATTTTTATATTGTTACGCAATTTTATTCGATTCTGCTGATCGTGTTACTGAGCGGATTGTGTCAATCATGCTATACGCATGCGAACTATATTTATCAGGTAATTGGGTTATATGCGGTGGCTAAGCTGACAGAGATGTTAGATATGCAAATTTATCACTTTACAAGCCAGCTGATCAGTGGACATACCATTAAGCACTTGCTGGCTGCATTCGCGGTTTATCGGATTGTCCGCATGCTGAAAATAAGAGCGTTTCTGCCAGAAAGTATTTAATACTATGACTAAATAAAAAAATAAGGGTTTGTGCGGGAAATGATATGCCCTGCTCCGAGACTCGGAGCAGGGCGCAATGCTAACAAAAATTACTTTGTTCTGGCGAAATGATTGCCCGAACTGGAACCATTGCCATTTCTGAAAGAACTGGTGCGATTGTCGTGACTAAATGAACGGCCACGATGACCATTTTTATTGCCGGCAGTGTCACTGGTCGTATTGAAATCGTGGCGACTGCCATTGGCTAGCGGAGAACGTTTGCGTTTTTGAGTGACACTGGGCGTACCTCTAAAACCGCCATCCTGAACGCGTGGTTTTATGCGTGGTTCTAAGCCTGGAATGATATGCGACGCAATTCGCTGTCCTGTATAACGTTCAATTTTCATGAGATGAGCGCTATCTCTGTTAGATGCAAAAGAAACGGCCACACCTGTTGCACCTGCCCGGCCTGTGCGGCCAATGCGATGCACATAATCTTCGGCAAACTTGGGTAAATCAAAATTAATTACGTGTGTTATGTCCGCAATATCAATGCCTCTGGCAGCAACATCGGTTGCTACCAGGACACGCAAACCACCGCTACGCAATTTGGTAAGTGTGCGGGTGCGTTCGCGTTGATTCATGTCGCCATGTAATGCAGCGGCTGCGTAACCTTGTGCGTACAAATTATCGGCTAAGGTATCTGCATCGCGCTTGGTGGCAGTGAAAACGATGGCTTGTTTGAGGGCTTCGTCACGTAATACGTGATTGAGTAATCGGTTCTTATGTGACATATCGTCGACATAGTGTAGACGCTGCTCAATATTATCGAGTCTGGCTTTTTGCGAGGCCACCTGAATGCGTTTGGGGGATTTTAAAAGTTTAGCGGCAACTTTATCGATGGCTCCATCCAAGGTAGCAGAGAACAATAGCGTTTGACGAGTGGTTGGTGTGGCGGCAGCGATCATTTCCACATCATCGATAAAACCCATATCCAACATGCGATCGGCTTCATCCAGCACAAGCATTTCCAATCGTTTAAAATCAATCCGGCCACGTTGAATGTGATCAATTAACCGTCCTGGGGTGGCCACTAGGATATCCACTGGTTGTGACAGCAGTTTGTTCTGTAATGGATAAGGCATCCCGCCTAGAATGCTGATTACTTTGGTGCGAGGAAGGTATTTCCCATATTTTTTGGCGGCTTCGGATACTTGCAGAGCAAGTTCGCGCGTGGGCGTCAACACTAAAACACGCGGCCCACGGCCCTGTGTTTGGGAGGAGGAGGCCAAGAGATGGAGTGCTGGCAACATGAATGCTGCCGTTTTCCCTGTTCCAGTTTGCGCTGATGCCATGATATCGTGACCTGATAACAATTCAGGTATGGCCTGTTTCTGAATTGGAGTAGGGGTTGTATACCCTGCATCCAGAATGGCTTTAATAATGGCGGGATTTAATTTGAGATCTTCAAAAGACACGGTGTTTTTCCTAAAAAATGAAAATGAGGCGCACGCAGACAAAAATTGCCCAATCCTGCTAGCGCATTAAATAAAGCATCGCCGCTAACCAAGATTGCTGCACATTTTCCGGAAAAGCATGAAAAATTGAAGAGAGGCCAGGAACGATGAAACCAGAAAAGCCAAATCAACGTAAAGTCAAAATAACTTAACTTAATATTATACATTTTTATTCAATAACTAGCAATCTGTTCGCGCGTTTATTCTTGAGGAGATCGAAAAATACTCAGTGTTGGGAAAAAATGGGCTTTCTGATCCAATACAGATAAAGTTACTAGTGAATCTTTGAATTGCTAGGGAAAACTCAGGGTAATCGTTGATTTATGTTGCTAGGTAATGTGTTTAACTATTACCGTATTCATCAAAAGTCGCGAGGAGGTTTACCATGATAATGAAGGAACTTTCTGTTGGTAATGCTGATGTTATCAATCCTATTGATGTTGATATCGATGATGAGGGTGTATTGGCGGATGGCATGATTCCAGATAGCCGGATTGTCAAGTTGATTGATGAGCTGGAGTTTGCCAGCGATGATTTTGACAATGATGGGGATTTTGAGAACACGCTGGAATTTCTAGGATTGCGCTAGTATCCAGTGAATTTGCATAAATGATCACTTCAAGAGAGAGAAAAAGTATGTTTCTTCTCTCTCAGATATACCGAGGGACTGGTTGAGTGAAATCAATTGCTCTGATCGAAGCAAACACAATTCCTGCCTTGTTTTTTTGCGATATAGAGTTGTTGATCAGCCAAGCAAATTAACTCATCAATTGATACTCTGGGGTTGTGAGTATGTGCAACACCAAAACTTGCTGTTAATGAAAGTTTTTCGTCATTCTCAGTCATTACCTGAATTGTCGAAATTCTTCTGCGTAACCGGTCTGCAATAGCGGCTGCATCGGTTAATTTTGTTTCTGGTAAGAAAATAAGAAATTCTTCGCCTCCCCAACGTGCCAGTATATCTCCGGTTCGTGCTTCTTGCTGTAAAGTTTCTGCCAGACATACCAATACTCGATCACCGAGCGCATGACCATAGTTATCATTCAGCAACTTAAAATTATCGATATCCATCATGATGGCTGAGGTATGGCTCCTGTTACGTAACCCCAATGCCCATATCGGTTTAACAAATTTATAAAATGATCGCCGGTTATTAAGATTGGTCAGAGAGTCGATGCCAGCCATTTTTTCGGCGACCAGTTTTTCGCTTTGGCTGATCTTGAAGCGCTCAGCGAGTGCCAGTGCGAGTAAGATGGTATCAGCCATCATGCCAATATCGACAGCACGGTAAGTGAATACGTTAAAGGGGATCAGTCCCCATACAGAGGCCGTAGTAATGGTTGCGCCACATACGGCAGAAATGGATGCTAAAAGAAAATATTTCGCGAATTTGTTGCCTGCTCGCAGTGAAATAATTCCCAGTATGATCATCAGGCTGGAGAAAAAGAAAACAAATGTGAAGGAGGTAAATAGTGCGGTTGCAGAGCTGTTAGTCAGTATGGAGAGTAGTAATAATGCAACAAATGACAGGCAGCTTGTGATGACAATATGATAAATGCGCGGTTGACATATTTTAATACTCAAGAATTGCAAAGCGAATGCTAGTCCGCTCACCGAATAGGCCATGATTAGAATCGGATTCGACCATAACTGCCACTGTGGTGATTCAGGCCACAACCATTGATATCCATGCCCGGTGTAAGCCATATTCATGCTTAAGAAACAAAGCAAGTAAATGGAGTAAAGCAGATAAGGGCTTTGCCATAAGCCAATATAGAGCATCAGATTGTAGGCAATGAGGGCTAGAATAACGCCATAGAGAAATCCGTAGCTATATCCTTGTAATGTGTTTCTGGCGGCAATTTTTTCTGTGCTCATGAAATAAATCGGCAGAACCATTGGATCTGCCGATTCCACTCGAATCAATACTGTGGTTTCGCCGTATTCAAAGTCATGGCCAGTCACGAAGAATCGATGGTTTTGGGGGCGCTTGGAAAAAACTAAGCTATCGCCGACATGATAACTATTGGCTAATCGGTTGTTGTGCAGAAAATAAACATCGATTTTGTCCAACCATGCGGTCGCAAACAGAAGATTTCGATGGATTGCGCCATGGTCAGAATTTTTGACCTGTAGGGCAAGCCATACCGGTTTTGAACCTATGCCAAAATTAATGACAGAAGGATTAGTGACTGAGAAACTGCCATTTCTGAAGGCTTCTAAGGCATCGTTCATGCTCAACTGCGCATCTCTGCTTCGATAAACCTGCATGTGTTGACCGATGGTTTTTTTATATTCTCTGGCGACATCTATCGTGTTAGCGCTTGCTGGCACGCTATTGAAGATAAATTTGAAGATTAAAAAAGTGAAAATACAGAACTGCTTCATGGAATGCTTGCTGATTATGTTCGGGTATCGATAAAAAATAGGCCGCGGGTGATCACTGGATAACTTGAATGGTTTGTCAAATGCATTGTGTGTGAGAAATATCTTACATGATAATCCAATAATATTCAGTTTCTTTTCGGTGAAAATAAAAAATAGTAAATAACGAATTTATCTTCAGGTTGTCATGAGCATCGGCTATATTGAGCACTGTTTAAGCAGATTTAACAAAGACGATCATCTCGTTCGATTAATTTTTTGATGTTAATTAAATGGTATCCACTATGAATAAACCATTGGGTTACACCCGCTGGAGTTTCAAACTTGCACTAGGTGCTGCGTTGGTGGCAGTGATGGCGATATTGAGTCATCGATTGAATCTGATCGACTTTCAGCCAGCTTTACTCGCATTGTTAACGAGTACATTGACCGGCTTATTGGCTATCGTGATGGGTTTGATAGGAACGTTGAAGGCAATCAAGACGAAAGAGTCAAAAATTATTACTACACTGAAAGGTTCAACATTAGGGCTGCTGGTGGTGATGCCGATTGTCATAACGATGCTGGTCGGTGCCGGGGTGCCGAGAATTCATGACATTACAACTGATCTCGCGCAGCCACCTGAGTTTGTGGCAATAAAGGAATTGAGAACATCGTCACATAATCCTTTGGATCGCCTTGAGCCAGGGAATTTAGCTGAGTTGCAGCAAATCGGTTATCCTGATCTGGCACCGGTATTGATTGATCGTCCATTCGATCAGGCATTTGAGCAAGTGGTTGCCTTGGTAAAAGAACGTGGTTGGGAGGTGGTTGCGGTTTCCTCTCAAGAAGGCAGAATTGAAGCAACCGATACCACACTCATCATGGGTTTTAAGGATGATGTTGTCATTCGAGTGCAGGGAGTGGGCAGTCGCACACGAGTTGATATGCGTTCTGTTTCCCGTGTTGGGAAGAGTGATCTGGGCGTGAATGCCAAGCGTATCCGGCTTTTTCTTACTGAGTTGAAAGATAGCCGTGAATGATGTGCGTTCAAATTTTGCCACCGCTCATTTATTCAGCAATTGGGCGGATTATTCAAACTCAAAGGCACAGTGCGATAGAGTACCTAATGTTATCATCGCCAAATTCATCATCATTTACGACATATAATTGATTTCATCATGATTAATCCAACATCTATTCAATTGATTGCAGCAGCGTTATTTGCGCTGGCGGTAGTCCATACATTTTCTACTAAGTATTTTGAGCACTTAGCGCATATTCAGCCTCAGCATGCAGGGATCTGGCATTTATTGGGCGAAGTGGAAGTCGTATTTGGCTTTTGGGCAATGGTTTTGATACTGTTTATATTTGCCTTGAGCGGTCAGCATGAAGCGATCAACTATCTTGACTCGCGTGACTTTACCGAGCCTATGTTTGTTTTTGTGATTATGGTGATCGCTGGGACGCGCCCGATTCTGGATTTTGCTGCTGCTACCGTGCAGCGCGTTGCATTGCTATTGCCACTGAATTCAGGTGTGGCGATGTATTTCTTATTGCTGGCTTTTGTTCCCTTACTGGGGTCATTTATTACAGAACCGGCTGCCATGACGCTTGCAGCACTGATGCTACGGGATACGCTGTTCAGTAAAGAGATATCGACTCGATTGAAATACGCCACCGTCGGTGTGCTGTTTGTCAATATTTCTATTGGTGGCACGCTGACACCTTTTGCTGCGCCGCCAGTGCTAATGGTTGCCGCAAAATGGAATTGGGACATTGTGTTCATGATGACGACCTTTGGCTGGAAAGCTGCATTGGCCGTTGCCGTTAATGCGTGCGTGGTGACATGGTTATTTCGCCATGAATTAGGACATGTTAGTCAAACGGAAAATGCAGCTGCGCCTAAAAGTCCATTATTAGTGGTATTAGTCCATTTGGTGTTTTTGGTTTTGGTAGTTTTGTTTGCACATCATCCCGCAGCCTTTATGGGGTTGTTTTTGTTCTTTCTTGGATTTACTACCGCCTATCAGCAGTACCAAAATCCACTGATCTTGCGCGAAGCGTTATTGGTCGCTTTTTTCCTGGCCGGTTTGGTTGTGCTGGGTGGGCAGCAGCAGTGGTGGCTTCAGCCGATATTGATGGATATGGATGACACGGCTGTATTTTTCGGTGCTACCTTGTTGACGGCAGTGACGGATAATGCGGCTTTAACCTATCTGGGTTCGCTGGTGGAAGGATTGAGTCAGGAATTCAAAGTGGCGTTAGTCGCTGGCGCGGTGACCGGTGGCGGACTGACTGTGATAGCCAATGCGCCTAATCCTGCCGGATTTGCTATTCTGAGGAGTAAGTTTGATGAACAGTCTATTCATCCATTGGGATTATTGATAGCGGCACTACCACCGACGCTGGTGACTATCATTGCATTTCGTGTGCTATGAAGTTTCTTCAAGTTGAGAGACTGCTTAAGATATCGATTAGAAAGGACAATAACTTACTCTGAAATTAAACTAGGTTGTTTTTTTATTCGAGATGATCGGCAGGATTGGTGTTTTTTAATTGCCAATCCTGCTTTTCTTTGTTTGCAGATCTGCTTTGAATCGATCTTCAGATGAGAAATCAGACGTTCTTGACAGGTTCCTGATCAATAGCTGGTAAAGCAGGTGATTCTGGTTGTGTCGGTGTTACTTTATCAGGCATATCGTCAAACCAGCGATATAGCATGGGCATGACGACCATGGTCATCATGGTTGCTGTGATTAATCCGCAAATAACTACGATGGCGAGTGGTTTTTGTACTTCGGAACCAAGGCCCGTGGCCGTCAGAAAAGGCGCCAGTCCTAACACTGTAGTGGCTGCGGTCATCATGACAGGCCGAAAGCGCTGTTCACAAGCTTTCCTGACAGATTCATCTATGCTTAATCCTTTCTCGCGCAATTCTCGCACGAAAGAAATAAGCACTACACCATTTAATATCGAAGTACCCCATACGGCAATAAAACCTACCGATGCGGGTACGGATAAATATTCGCCAGTGATAAAAAGCCCAACAATGCCACCAACTGATGCAAAAGGCAGGGCCAGATAAATGAGTCCGGCCATTTTGACCGAATTAAACAGCATGAACAAAAGAAAGAAAATGGCCCCCAAGGTAATGGGAACAATCACGGCAAGAGTCGACATAGCCCGTTCCATATTTTCAAACTGCCCACCCCATGAAAAGTAGTAACCCGGTGGTAATTTTATTTCTTTTGCAGTGCGTTCCTGCAGCTCTGCCACAAAACCGCCCAAGTCGCGTTCATGCACATTGGCTCCAATTACCACGCGACGTCTGGCGAATTCACGTGAAATGATGGCGGGACCGTCAATGACCTTGATATCAGCGACAGCACTCAGCGGAACAAGAACACCGCCTCGCGCAACTACTCCGCCTGGCCCAGGTGTATTCACAGGAGGGCGTAGTAGAAGCTCACGAATATCTTCTACATTGCCGCGAAATTCTGCAGGAAGACGTAAGAGAAGTGTAAAGCGCCGTTCGCCTTCAAATACTTGAGTAACTGCTTTACCGCCAATTGCTGTGGCAATTAACTCATTTACATCAGAAACGTTGAGACCGTGGCGGGCAATGGCGCGACGGTCAATATTGATCGTCAGTTCCTGCTGTCCAGAAAGTCGTTCGATACGGATATCCCTTGCACCGGGTGTCGATTTGATAATCCGCGCCACTTGTTCCGACAGCTTGCGCAACTCTTCAAGGTCATCGCCAAAGATCTTGACGGCAACTTGTGAGCGCACGCCCGTTACCATTTCATCCACCCGCTGCGCAATCGGCTGTGATATGACGATATTGACGCCGGGTATTACGGTCAGCGCTTTGCGAATATCCTCTTCGATAGCTTGCTGGGTGCGGCCTGATCCTTCCAAGTCAAGGTCCACAATCGGGTCTGATTCGTTTTGTGAGGCAGGATCAGCCGGTGATTCACCCCGCCCTAGTTTGGATACGACGGACTTGACGCCCGGAATGGCTGCGATCAGTTTCATGGCTTCGGCTTCCAATTTAATCGCCTGCTCCACAGAAATGGAAGGAGCGCGAATGATGACAGGCGTGACAGAGCCTTCTTTCATAATTGGAATAAACGATTTGCCCAAGAGTGGGAACAGAACAAATGCAATCGCCAGCGAGCTCAATGAAATAATCATTGTTTTCTTCCGATTTCCTAGCGATAGATTGAGCAGATACAGATAGCCGGATTTCATAATGGCAATGATTTTTGTATCCTGTTCGCTACCACCTTTGAGAAGGTAAGCACTGAGCACCGGCGATAACATGATTGATACAAGCAGTGCGACAAACAGTGAGATAGCTATGGTGACAGCCAGCGGACTAAATGTTTTTCCTTCCATGCCCTGTAAAGTCATTAATGGCAGGAAAACAAGAACCGTGACAATCACGCCAAAAATAACGGGTGTCCCTACTTCGGCTGTCGCTTTGACAATGATGTCGAATTTCGACTGATTGGTGCCGCGTGCTTCACCCAAGCGTTGGTAAATATTTTCTACAACCACGACCGTTGGATCTACCATCATACCTAATGCAATCGTTAACCCACCCAGCGACATCAAATTTGCAGGCATGCCATAGTGATTCATAACAATAAAAGTCACTAACGGGGTGATGATCAGGGTAAAACACACGACCAAACTGGTTCTGACATTTCCAAGAAAGACCGATAGCACAACGATGACGAGTATCAATGACTCAATCAGTGTGGTTTGTACTGTGGTTAGCGCAGAATCAACCAAATCGGTTCGGTCATAAAAGGGAACGATTTGGAGACCGCCTGGCAGCAATTGGCGCTCATTGATTTCAGCCACTTTTTCCTTGATACGTCCAACGACATCCTTGGCATTGCCACCGCGCAGCATCATCACAATGCCGGCGACAGATTCAGTATAGCCATTCTTAATACTGGCGCCCTGACGAACCTCTCCTCCAAGTTTTACTTCAGCGACATCACGCACATAAACAGGAACACCATCCAACTCTTTGAGGACAATATTCTTAATATCTTCCAAAGTCTGAATCAAACCCACACCACGGATCAGATATTGCTCGGAATGTAATTCTAAAAGATTGCCGCTGGCATTGGCATTATTGCTCGCAATGGCTCGATCTACCGTAGAGAGTGTCAGATCATAGTGACGCAGCTTGTTGGGATCAAATAGTACATGGTATTCCTTAACATGACCGCCAATGGAATTGATTTCGGCAACACCCCGGATTGAGCGTAGCATGGGACGTACGGCCCAATCTTGAATCGTGCGCCGCTCAGTCAGCTCTTCAACAGTTAATGCCCGTTGGCCGTCATCCGGATGCTCGATGGTGTACTGATAAACTTCTCCCAGACCTGTTGAAACCGGTCCAAGTACAGGTGTAATGCCTGGAATCAAGCGCGGAGATACATCAATCAGTCGTTCCATGACCAATTGGCGTGCAAAAAATACGTCAGTTTGGTCGGTAAATACCAATGTGATGAGTGACAATCCGCTCTTATTCATTGAGCGCATTTCTACCAATCCCGGCAAGCCAGTCATGGCGATTTCGACGGGCACCGTAACCAGGCGCTCAATTTCTTCTGGACTTCGTCCGATGGCAACTGTCGCTACTTGTACTTGAATATTAGTGACATCTGGGAATGCGTCCACGGAAAGGCTTTTTACAGCAAAACCTCCAGCAACGCATAAGGCCAACGCAATAACGACGACCAGCAAACGCTGGTTGATCATGGCACGTACTATCGCAGTAATCATAGTTTATTATTCCAGTTCTGCAAGCTTGCGTTCACTATCCAAATGGAAAGCGCCATCCATTACAATTTTTTGATCGATTGTGATTCCACTGACTACTGGACGATAACCAGCAACTTCCGATCCGAGTTCGACAGGAGTCCGGCGGAATTTGTTATTACCTTTCGCTATAAATACATAATCAAGATTAGATTCGCGTACTACGGCTGTTTCTGGAACAACCAAGCTTTTGTGCTGGTTATCTGTAATATGCATATTGGCTAGCATGTCCGGCTTAAGTTTGCGATGGGGGTTTTTTACCATGGTGCGCACCATGACTGTGCGAGTCAGAGGGTTCACGATATCGGCAACGAAGATGATGACGCCATCAAAATGAGTATCACCCATCGCTGGAATATGAATCTCAACATGCTGACCGGCTTGTACGTCACGTGCAATTTGCTCAGGTATATCGCCTACCACCCAAACTGAAGATAGATCCGCTACTTGGAATAGTGGGTCGGCGGGTTGTACAACCTGGCCAACGATGACATTACGATTGATAATATATCCATTGTGTGTGGATTTGATATCAATATAGGGCAAAATTTGCCCCTTGCTGGCCAGTTGTTTCAATATCGAATCATCTACACCGAGTAGACTTAATTGATCTTTTGCCGCTCCCAGTTCAGCTTGGGCAATTTCCAATTCGGAAATCCGCCGCTCGACTTCGGCAAGCGGTATGACATCAGCAGCTAAAAGATGGCGGGCGCGATCAGCAGCTTTTTGTGTGACTACTACACGTGAAGAAGCACGCAAAAAAGCCAGTTGTGCTTGGGTTAATTCTGGACTGGTGATGCGCGCCAATCGATCACCCACTTTGACATAGTCTCCTAAAATGACGAACATATCCACGATACGTCCTGTTACATACGAACCGATGTGTACAAGCCTTTCTTCATCGACTTCTACTCGGCTGGGTACTTGTATTTTGTCAGCAAGGTCAATCATGCTAGGCTGTCCAATTTTTATACGATTGGCCAGCTCTGCTCGGACAGTAATGACGTTGACATCCTTTTCGCCTTCTGTTGCCTGTTTAGCGGCTTTCTGAGCAGACTCTGTTGATTCTGTTTTGTTACCACATCCAATCAACATGAGTGCAAGAATAACGATGGGACTGATAAAGATTAGTCTAAATTTCATTCTACAAGTAGCTCCTTAGGATAGTGTGCGCGCAGTCGGTCAATTTCGGCAGCGGCCGATTGCAAATCAAAACGTGCCTGTAAGGAATCACCGAGAATTCCCCGGAGTATACGCTGTGTATCCAGTACCTCGATCAAGCCACGCTCACCAAATCGGTAAGCTGATTGAGCAACTTGTACTGCATTTTCTGCTTCCTTGATCAGTCCGCCTTCGAACATTTCCACCCTGCGCTGCGCAATTTGCAATCCTTGCCAGGCCGATTCAAATAGCTGGCTGATTTCATAACGACGAAATTCGAGTGTTTCGCGGATACGTGCAGAATCATAAACGGCCGTGTCAATTTCACCGCGACGACGATAAAAGAGAGGAATTCTGACGCTCATGCCGGCGGTATTCGAGGTGAATTGAGCATCCTGATAATTGGTGTAGAGCACGTTCAGTGAAGGCAGTACCGAAGCTTTTTCCTGACTAATCCGTTGATTGGCGCGTTCCTGTTCTGCCTCTAAACGTAATACATCGGGGTTGACAGTGGGAACTTCCTGACGCAGCACTTCCAAGGAAGGTAACTGAACTGGATCGCTCAATGAAGCAGTGATTTCAAAATTAGTGGGTATGGCGCCAGCCGTCAGTTGCATGAGTGCTACGCGTGCACGCAATGCACCGAGTTGAGCGGCTTCTTTACGATTGGCTGCGCTTTGTACTTCAGTATCTGCTCTAATGAGTTCAAAACGAGCTGCTTCGCCTCGCTCAACGTTAATTGCAATGCGTCGACGCACATCCTCGAGTAAGTCGTAAATGCCTTCTTCCATTTTAGCCTGTTCTTGACGCAGCAATAATTCGTAGGCGCGTACGCGAAGTTGCGCGGCTAAATCGGCTCGTACTTGATCAAAATTAGCCCGATTGGCATCAACAACTGCTTCAGACGCATTGATACGCGCATTGCGCATAAAAGGATTTTCAATCGGTTGATTCACTGTTACCGAGCGTTGCATGGATGTAGGGCCGGTTACGCTTAATGGGTAGCGATTGCTATCGGGCCCAGCCATCACAGTGACTTCAGGATTGAGAAACGCTGATGCAGCGACTACACCCGCTTTAGCCATGTCGATTTGAGAACGAGCAGCAAGAACGAGACCATTTGCCTGCAGTCCGAGCCTTTGTAGTTCTTCAATCGTGAGTTTGTTGGTTTGCTGAGCTAATACGGATGGTGATGAAAATGCAAGAGTGAGACTAAGCAATAAATACCAAAATGGGGAAATCTGCATAGAGCCTTTTCGCATAGAACCTTTTAAATTATTACAGAAATATTGAGTTTTTTGCATACAATTAACTGTTAATCATATACGAAATTCGAGTTTCGGTAATATTAATATTTGTCATAATAATGCCCTTAATCATTGCTTTGATGCGATATCGGAATAAATTGAGTTTTTGCGCTTCAGGATTTAACCAGAATAATCCTGAATGCAAACTGAACGGGAATATTGATCTCATGTATGCCAAATCTGCTAAAAACTACTTATACCGGATAAAACATCTGCTGTTGATTGTCAGCGTATTGATTGTTATTTGGCTTGTTTCAGGCATATCCCTGCAGATGTATGAGTTCCGTGACAGTGATCCGGATCGGGGCGCCATTATGAGTGGCACTGATAAGTTTGGTGACCGATTCTCCCAAGTAACTTATCTGGCGCAAGGCTGGTCAGCTTCAGACAGTCTGTGGTTTTACAATACATCGCAAGGCTCCAATTTGCTGCCTTATAGTTTTTTCTTGGTACTTGAGCAATCGGATTCTCCTGTGCTGTTTCGTGGTGATGAAAACATCGATCGCTATGGTTATCTACCGCAGCGCCCGACGATCAGCAATCCGGATGGTTTGCCAGTTGGCATGGTGCGTGATCGATATCAGGGTAAAGATTATATGGGATTTACCTGTGCTGCTTGCCATACGACCCAGATCAACTATGCGGGCACTGGAATGCGGATTGATGGTGGTCCTGCCAATTCGGATATGGAGTCTTTTATGATCGATCTGGCGAATGCATTGTATGCGACTTTGGAGAATCCGGATAAGTTGGATCGATTTATTATCCAGGTATTGAAACAGGGCGATTATCAAAATGCCAAGCATATCATTGATGATCTGAAGAAATTTTCCCAGCGCATTAAAACTTATACCATTATCAATATCCCCCGGGATACCAAGCGTCCGCTTACGCATTATGGATATGCGCGTTTAGATGCGTTTGGGCGTATCTATAATCGTGTGCTTGAACACATTATGAGCGCACAGCAATTGCGTGAGTTACTGGCCGAAATACTTTCTGCCGATGAATTGTCGGATGTGATGGCAGGCGTAGATACTATTCTGAGCAGCCAGGATCGTGATCATGTGATTGAGCGAACGCAGACGTTTCTTAATGATAAACAGATTATCAGGTTGCGCAATAAGCTCTATAACCCGGCTGATGCTCCGGTAAGTTATCCATTTCTATGGGATATTCCACACCATGATTATGTTCAGTGGAATGGGCGGGTAGATAACAGTGGATTGGGTCCAATGGCACGTAATGCCGGGCAAGTGATTGGTGTTTTCGGCACACTGGACTGGCAAGAAAAAAAAGGTTTTACACTATCCTCAGTACTCGGTGGGCAAGGCTTTGGTGCTAAACATATCGATTTCCAATCTTCGATCGATATTCGAAACTTGCGCCGGGTGGAAAAGCATTTGCGCAAGCTGACATCACCACTGTGGCCTGAATATATTTTGCCTAAGCTTGATCAAGTACGGCTGGCTAATGGTGCAGAGCTATTTGCACAATATTGTGCGTCATGCCATGGTCAAGTTGATCGCACAGATCCTGATCGCCGTATCGTGGCCAAGATGATTGCCGTTTCCTCGGTAGGTACCGATTCCAAAATGGCTGCGAACAGCGTCGGCTTTATGGGTTATAGCGGTATCCTGCAGAATCAATATGTAAATGTCAGTACCGGAAACATTTTGCTGCAGCGTCAAGCACCGGCTGTTGCCTTGTTGACATCCGCTACTCGACACGTTGTGACGACTCCCGATAGTGATCAATGGTTCTTGCAGCGTTGGCTTGAACGTTCGATCGATTTTGCCTATACATTTTTTGATAATGAGGTTCAACCTTCGTTGAAAAATGGAAACTATATTCCTGATACAACTGCACAGCCTTTCGCTTCGGTCATGGCCTATAAAGCTCGCCCACTGAATGGGATTTGGGCCACGGCTCCGTATTTACATAATGGTTCAGTACCGACGTTGTATGATTTACTTCTACCTAAAAGACAAGCGCATGACCCGATAGAAGGCGAATATCGGCCGGATGAATTCTTGGTGGGTTCACGTGAATTTGATCCAGATAAAGTTGGATTTAGGTCGACTGGTTATGATGGTTTTTTGTTTCGTACCAACCTTTGGGGTAACCACAACGGCGGTCATGAGTATGCTGCGGGTCGCACTTCGCAATCGGATGGGACATTTCTGCCAGCCTTGACTAGGGAGCAACGCTTGGATCTGTTGGAATACCTGAAATCTTTGTGAATGGGTTGGCGTTAACATCATCAGTAAGCTGAAATCCGTGTAAATTCGAATTTTTGCTTCGAAATATCTTTCATTATCTGAGCAGGCGACGACGCTTTTTAAGGAAAAGTGTATTTTATTAATGACTGAATGAATTTTTGTTCTGATCTTTTATGACGCTTACACTCTGCAGTCAGTTCTTTATTAAGCATTTGAACAGAAAAAGAATAATTCTCAATAGCAAATTGAGTGAAGCACAAATGGGCTTTTAAATCTTAGTTGCGTTTTTTATTTTGATTAATTTTGATGGGTTGTCCGCGTTGACCCTTGATTCTTTTCGGTGTTAAAGTTGTGTCCATATGGAGATCAGGGTTTTTGTTGACTTTTATCTTAATATAAAAAGCTGTTTCATAATCTTTTTGGGGGAGGGTAGTAATGAAATATAAAACGGACTATAAGAATCCGATGATTCATGCTGTGGCGGGAGGATTGCTGTTGATCGGCATGCATACATCAAGCGTATATGCGAATAATGTTACGAGTAAGAATGGTAAGAGTAATGGTGTTAATAGTGTAATGACTGCGCTTAAGGAAAGCGGCATTAAGGTAGGAGGGTGGATTCATGGCGGAGCCACATTTAATCCTAGTCAAAACGATGGTTTTAATGGTCCGGTTACTTTTGCTGATCAGTCGAATCGATTTCAACTGAATCAATTGAATATTTTTCTGGAACGTGCGGTGAGGACCGAAGGCAAAGGCTGGGATGTTGGGTTTCGCGCTGATTTCATGTTTGGTACCGATGCTATTTTTACTCAGGCCTACGGTAATCCTGCATTTGATGTGAATAATGGGCGTTCGTTGAGTGACCGAGGTAACTGGGATCTGGAAGTATGCTGTAATTCCAGTCGCACGTATGGCATAGCGTTTCCACAAGCTTTTGTAGAGGTTTACGCGCCGATTGCGAACGGATTGAATATCAAAGCAGGTCATTTTTATACGCCAATTGGATATGAAACAGTGCCTGCGCCGAATAATTTCTTCTACACCCATGCCTATACTATGCAGTATGGTGAGCCTTTCACCCATACCGGTTTATTAGCCAACTATAACGTGGACAAGAATTGGTCAGTCATGGCAGGTACTATTACGGGGAGTGGAACCGGTGGTTGGGATGGTAACTTTGACAAGCAACTAGGCAACTGGGGTGGAATTGGTGGTGTTACCTGGACCAGCGACAATAGAAGAAGCTCGCTTAATATCGCGGGCACCGGCAGTACGACTTCTACACGCAGTAATAATTTCTGGGGCATGTACAGTATTGTCCTAAAGCACATGATTACTAACAAAACACACTTTATCTTGCAACATGATCATGGTTTTGCGGACGGAGTGCTAACCGCGCGAGGACTAACCAATGCTAATTGGTACGGTATTAATACCCATACGTATTACGATTTGACGCCTGATTTATCGATTGGTGTGCGCGCTGAGTGGTTTCGTGACCGTGATGGGTTTCGTGTATTTTCGCCCGGACGGATTGCTGCAGCAACCAATCATTTGGGCACTAGCTTTGCCAGTGGTGTCGGTCTGACGGCGACCAGTACTCCCGCAGATTATTATGCAGTAACCATCGGTGCAAACTGGAAAGCGGCAAGAACTCTCAATCTTGGCTGGGGAGGTTTGAGACAGTTGAATATTCGTCCGAATATTCGCTGGGATAGGGCAGATGCGATTGATGTGGCTGCTTATCGGCCATTTGGCGGGAACAAAGATCAAATTTTGTTCTCATTGGATGCGGTTCTTCCTTTCTGAGTCAGCGAGTTATGAGCTATGAACGAGAAAATGCGCCTACGGGCGCATTTTTTATTTTATAAACTCAATTACGTTATACCTTGTCTTCAAATTAATTTCGTCAATCCAATCTGGTGATCGAAGAAATAGCATCTCATATCTCTTCTTCACAATGCTGCCTGATCATCTGCAATAAATTATCCATATCATCTGGCACATCGGCTTCCCAATGGACGATTTTCTCAGTTTGCGGGTGGGTCAGCGATAGTTTTTGCGCATGTAACGCCTGTCTGGGAAAATTGAGTAAAATCTGACCAATGATTTCCCTGGTTTTTCTGGGTTTTCCGCCATATACAGGATCTCCTACTAATGGGTGTCCAATGGAATGCATATGAACGCGTATCTGGTGCGTGCGTCCAGTTTCAAGGCTGCACTGCAGCAACGTGCAACCTTCAAGGACTTCGATTACTTGATAATGAGTGCGTGCCGATTTGCCGCTGGTGGTAACAGACATTTTCGTCCGATGGGTCGGGTGCCTGCCGATTGGTGCATCGACCAGTCCATCTTGGTCAATTTCTCCTAACACCAATGCAAGATAATCGCGTTTGACCGTATGTTGTTGCAATTGGCGTACAAGACTTGTTTGTGCTTCTATTGTTTTTGCAACTACCAATAATCCGCTGGTATTTTTGTCAAGGCGATGGACAATGCCCGCACGGGGTATATTTTCCAATTGGGGCGCATGGTGCAACAAGGCATTTAACAGCGTGCCTGCCCAGTTGCCATTGCCGGGATGGGTAACGAGCCCTACGGGTTTGTTGATAATGATCAGTGTTTTGTCTTCATGAATAACATTCAAATGAATATCTTCCGCCGTATGGCTGGATTCAAGAATGATATCCTGCGGTGATATCTGGATATGCTCATTGCCCCATACTTTTTGTTTTATCGAGGTAACCTGACCATCCAGTGTGACTCGATTCTCTGTGATCCAGGTTTGCAGGCGGCTACGTGACCAGTGAGGCAATAACTTCGCCAATGCCTGGTCAAGGCGGAGACCTACATAATCGGCAGGAATCGTTAGGTCAATTATGCTGTGAGTTGATTCGTTGAATCCTGATGGTAGCGGCTTTACGCTATAATCATTCGATACTTCTTCGTTTTTCACGGAATTTTTCATGTTACGTAGTTTAACTTTAATTTTGGTGTTATGGCTATCCGCATGTAACCTATTGCCGGATCGTTCTGCTGAAGATCAACAGGATTGGTCGGCAAATAAGTTTTACTCGGAAGCAAAAGACAAATTGAATGACGGTAATTATGCAGCAGCGATTAAATTATATGAATCACTGGAAGCGCGCTATCCATATGGACGCATAGCGCAGCAGGCGCAACTGGAGGCAGCTTATGCACATTATAAGAATGAAGAACCGGCTTCAGCAATTGCAGCAATGGATCGGTTCATCAAATTGCACCCTAATCATCCCAATGTTGATTATGCCTACTATATTAAAGGTTTATCCAGCTTTAATGACAATTGGGGGATGATGGGCTTCTTGATGAAAGGTCCTCTTAAACAGGATATGAGCGAGCGCGACTCAAAAGCATCACGCGAGTCATTTGAGAATTTTAAGGAATTGGTGATGCGTTTCCCAGAAAGTAAATATGCAGTGGATTCCAGGCAGCGCATGGCGCATTTGCTGAATGTGGTTGCGATGAGCGACGTCCATATTGCACGTTATTATATGAAACGAAAAGCATATATCGCTGCTGCGAATCGGGCCCAGAATGCAGTCAGGGAATATCCTCGTACGCCAGCAACGGAAGAAGCTTTATATATTATGATTAAGGCTTATGAGGCGCTTGAGATGTATGATTTGCGCGATGATGCTGAGCGCGTGATGAGGATCAATTTTCCAGATAGCTATTTTCTGATAGATCTGCCGGAAGTGGGCGGCAAGAAATGGTGGGAAATTTGGAAATAGTCAGTGCTCTTGGAAACATGGGATATTCCTTTTTAATCCTTTAAGTGGACAGACAGTACATCGCACGCTGCATGATACAAAACTTCTTTCGCGGTTGAACTCATTAACACGGCAAGTCCGTGGCGTTCATGCGAACCAACTACAATCAGATCAATTTGTTGTTGAATAGCGAATTGGGTAATTTCATGTTGAGGTGCGCCCCAAACCATCCAGCGGCGTGATGTTGCAATCCCTAATTGATTGCTGATGTGTATTAATTTATTTTTCTCGGCTTGCAGTAATTGATCCGTTGAATCTTCATTGAGTGAAATGATCGTACCATAAGGCGTATCAGGCATTGGGATGTTGTCCAGCACGTGAATGATGTGCAACTGTGCGTGTAATAAATCGGATAAGTTTTTTGCTCTTTGTGCAACGTATTGACCATAATCGGAAAAGTCGATAGCGAGCAGAATATTTTGATAGTTTTGCATGATTGATTCCTTTAGATTGAATCGACGGAGGGTATTGGTTATTGGGATTGTCAGGGATATCTCGGATTTTAAGCGTAAGATGGATATTGCGCTACCCTTGCACGCAGTGATCGCATGGTTTTTTGTTATCAATAACTGTTTATTGCGTCTATTTGCTCCGAGAAAAATCTGACTCCCTATTTGGCTGGAGATATTGCGCTAGAAATGCACTGACACGCTGTTCATATTCTTTTCCTGCGTAAGTGTGCATGTTGAAATGCCCGGCACCGGGAACGATCCATAACTCCTTGGGCATGCGGGCAGCAGCATAGAGACGTTCGGTTTCGGATTGAGTCGTGTGAGCATCCTGTGTTCCGGAAATAAATAAAACGGGTGAGCTAAGGTTATTGATGCGAGTGATAGGGCTTAGCGCCTGTATCGAAGTATCAAGATAAAAAGACAGTTGAGAGAGCATGAGTGGCAAGAATATTGATCCATGGTTGCCAAAGTGAAGTTTCAGGCGATTTTCAACAGCCTCTTCGATGGTTGGATGAAATGATTCGAGAATGACGGCATGCAGTTTTAAATCCTGTTTTGCCAGTACGATTGCGGCGGCGCCCAGAGAAGTGCCGATTGCACCTATCCGTTCGGTAGGAAAAGTATTGCGAAGATAAGTGACTGATGCTTCCACATTTTCAGATTCTCGCAGGCCAAAAGTGATCCTTTCTCCGATTGTTTCGCCGTGCGCCTGTAGATCAATGGTTAGAACGCTATAACCTTGCTCTTTCAAGAAACGTGCCCGGCTTAGCATTTCGAGGCGATTGCTGCGCATTGAATGTACTAATAATACAGCGCCTCCACCGGGTTGCCCGTATGCCAGCCAACCATGTACGGTGGGTGCATCGGCAGCAGGAATCTGCACTGACTCAACAGGAAAGTCGACCGAGAGTGTGCCAACCGCACTGGGTGCAGGTCCGGTCAGTAAGGCGCCAATAGCAAAGACGGCAAGCGTGGTGGCGATAATTAAAGCCAGAATCTGAATAGCGATTTTTTGCAGCATGATGGTTAGTGAATATGAAAGGCGAAATAGTAAACAAATAATTCAATGGAAGTGCCGATTTTTTGGAAATGTTGGCCTATTTAACAGCTGGACAAATGCCTAATGTCAGGATATCCAATAAGAATTGAGCGAAGCGCTTTTTATGAGGTTCAATAAGATAATTGAAAATGTGAAAAGCAAATTGATTAAATGATCGGTTTTTTGGGGTTAGTTTGTCAGATTGATGGTTTGTTTTCTACATACAATGCGTAAGTATGCGGCTGAAATTAGGTATTATTGAGTAGTAAGCTGTAATGTGGTGAAGAGAGTATATGATTAATCTAAGTAACTGTTAGTTAGATTAATATAATAGGTTACTTGGGAGTAATATGTTAGGAAACTCGAGATGAATTTTAGAAATTACAGATGGATTTCAAAATTTTGAGCGGACTAGTGCATACTTTCCAGATCATGTTTGAACACGATATTGAATGTCTGATTTTGGAATGATTGGTTTTGCAGCAATGCAATAACGATTGAGAATTTTACGAGCATTGACATGATATGAAGTTGAGTACCGCGAGTGTTGTTGCAAAAGCATTCGATCCCGTGAAACTGGTTGGCAAGATTGAACAGAATAGGAGCACATTACCATGAGCAACAAGACTCATCATGAGTTTCAGGAAAAAATACGTTTGTTGTTCGCTACGTTTGTAAAAGAATTACCAAACAGAATGGATGAGATTGAAGGCCAGTGGAATAAACTGCAAGGGGAGTGGAATGTGAAAACTATCCAGGAGCTTCATCGTGCTGTCTACAACTTGGCGGATTCTGGTAAGGTATTTGGTTTTGCAAAACTCAGTATGGAAGCACGTGGATTGGAGCAGATTCTGAAGAGTTTTATGCAGCAAGAAAAGTCAGCAGATGTCGTGCAATCGAAAGAAATTCAACAACGGATTCAAGAGTTGAAAAAAATTTGGACTGAGCAGGGATCCAAGCTGACAAAAGATAATGTCCCAGCGGTTATTGATGAGGATATATTTTTATCCAGTGAAAGCTCTTCTAGTCTGATTTTTGTCGTGAATGATGATGTGGAGGCAGGGCAGGAGCTTGCATTGCAGTTACGCTACTACGGTTATGAAGTGGAGGTATTTAATCATTTGGATAAATTCTGCACTGAAATTAAGAATACGCCCAATGCCATTGTCTTGATGGATATTGAGTTTCCAGAAGACAAGATGGGTGGCATTCACGTCATGCAGGAAGTTCAGCAAGAGATGGCGCAACCCGTTCGGGTCATTTTCATTGCATCCCACGATGAGTTAATGTGCAGATTGGAAGCGGTACGTGCCGGTAGTGTTGCCTATATCACAAAACCGATCAACTCCACTGAGCTGATTGATCAGCTTGATTTAATCACGGCATCGCAGGTTCAAGAATCATTCCGCGTTTTGATCGTGGACGATAATCCAATCGTTCTTTTTTATCATGCAGCCATATTAGAAAGGGCTGACATGACGGTGAAGACGATATCAGATCCGATGAAGATAATGGATACCTTGCTAGAATTTAATCCCGATCTCATTTTGATGGATTTGTACATGCCCGCATGCAATGGGGTTGAACTGACACAAGTTATTCGTCAGATGGATGGTTTCTCGAGTACGCCGATTGTTTATTTGGCTTCTGAGAATGACTTCAATACTCAATCTGAAGCCATGTGTTTGAGCGGTGATGATTTTCTGGTTAAACCGATTGAACCCGAACAATTAGTTGCAACCGTTACATCGCATGTAACGCAAACCCGCTCATTGCGTTCTATGATGGTGCATGACGGATTGACCGGTTTGTTAAATCATTCCGCCATTAAGGATGAATTTGTTCGAGAAGTGGTGCGTTCTACACGCTTAAATTCCCCGTTATCGTTTGCTATGGTGGATATTGATTTCTTTAAAAAGATTAATGATACCTACGGACAAGCGGCGGGCGATCGTGTGATTAAAGGACTGTCGCGACTGCTAAAGCAGCGTTTGCGGGAAACAGATATTGTCGGGCGTTATGGCGGGGAAGAATTTGCTGTCATTCTGAATGACACGGATGCCATATCTGCCGCCAAGGTGATAGATGAAATACGCAATGTTTTTTCGCGTCTATTGCATTTGAGTCAAGATGATGAATTTTCCGTCAGTTTTAGTTGCGGGATAGCCGATCTGGCTCATTTCTCGGATGCTACCAGCTTAAGCGAAGCTGCTGAAAAAGCACTGTATCAGGCTAAGCAAAGAGGGCGCAACAAAGTGGTTGTGAACGCGGGAGACTGAGTGGCTGTATTGGTTAGGTAATGATTTTCGGCGAATCAGTGCTTCGAGTGCGTAACTGACGTGGAGGATAACGGCTTGGTTCTGCTGAGAATTGTTGCTTGCTAAAAATAACGCGCAATTGAGGATCGGGTTCTATGTCTTTGAGCGCCTCAATTGCTGCAACACGCGGAGCCAGACCGGCAGAATTGGCTACCTGAATGGAAAGTCCCGGACGTGCATTGAGCTCGATGATCATTGGCCCTTGATCCCTGTCTAATACAATATCCACGCCAAGATACCCTAAGCCTGTCATCTCGTAGCAGGCGGCTGCCAATCGCAGCAGTTTGTCCCAATGGGGAACGACGAGATCTGAGAAAGTCTTGCGAGTATCCGGGTGATACGAAACAGGTGCGCCATATTGAACAGCGTGTAATGCTCTGCCGGTTCCCATATCAATGCCGACACCAACCGCACCCTGATGCAAATTTGCTTTACCGTCGGACGCATGGGTAGTCAGCCGCAGCATTGCCATGATGGGATAGCCCTTGAGCACGATTATGCGCAGATCAGGAATGCCTTCATAACTAAAATCAGCAAAAACGGGATCAAGTTGAATCAACGACTCAATCATTACCATATCGGGCTTGCCACCCAAACTATGCAAGCCACTCAGGATATTGGATACATGCCGCTCAATATCCGCCAACTGAATCGCATCACCACTGGGTTTGAAATAGCGGTTGTGGTCATGTTCGGTAATTACCAAAATACCTTTGCCACCACTGCCTTTAACCGGTTTTATAACAAACTGAGCGTGTGGACGGAGAATTTCCTTCAGCGACTTAACATCATGTTGATATTCCATCGTGCCAAGTAGTTTAGGCACGGTAATACCTGCTTGCTGCGCCAACAGTTTGGTTTTTAGTTTATTATCGACGAGCGGGTATAAATGGCGCGGGTTATAGCGGGAAATCAAACCAAAGTTTCTTTGGTTCATTCCAATGATGCCAAAACTCCTGAGTTTCTTAGCGCTGGCCAGAAACATTGCGTCTTTCCAGAGAATGGAAGCGATATAACTCGGATAACCGATAACCCGTATATTGTCCGAGGATCAGGATAAAGGCCAAGTTAACCAGCATTAATTCGGGAAAATTGAAAGTTAAATATTCAATGGTGCGGTTGGTCATGAACAAATAAGCGATCACTGCCGTCAATAAACTACCGCCGCCCTGGATAAAAACTTCGCGCGGGCCATCTTCTTCCCACAACACGGACATGCGCTCAATAGTCCAAGCCAGAATGATCATGGGGAAGAAAGTGACCGTCATGGCCTGATCGAGTCCCAGTTTGTTACTGATAATGCTGATACTGGCCATGATCGCGATGACGACGATGATGACTGCCGAGATACGCGCAACGAACAATAGATTGAGGCGTGATAAGTAGGATCGAATCAGCAGTCCCGTGCCAACGACGGTCAGAAAAATGATGATGCCGGTCACCAATGTGGTCTGTATCAGCGCGAGGGCAATTAAAATGGGCATAAATGTGCCGGAAGTGCGTATGCCGATGAGCAGTCGCATGATGACGACAATCAATGCGCCAATAGGTAATAGCAGAATCATTTTAAATGCATTTTGTTGCTCGATCGGTAGACTGTAGATTGAAAAATCCATGATGCCAGCCTGTCTGTTCATGCTGTCTCGTACCACCAGATTCCTGGTTGGGTGAATATTTTTGATGATCGAGAAGGAAATTTGTGAGTTTTTGCCACCCACCACATCCAGTAAAGATTGATCTCCGCGTTGCCAAATCAGGAAATTCTTGGGTTTGCCATGCTCGCCAGTATTCTGGTTGAACAAGAGCCATTGGCCGCCAATATAAACTTCAACAAAATTGGCAAGCGATTGCCTGCGTCGGCCGTCTTTTAGATACAATCCACGCACAATACGCGCACTGATGTTCTCCAATGCCAGTAAATTAACGATTAAGTGGGTTTTATAATCTTCGCTGGATTGTTCGTTCAGCAACAAGCTCTGATTTTGACTGGGCGTGTTGGTATTTAATGTATTGATCAATTCGCGCGTGAAAGTCTCGGTATTGGCCGATCTGCTGCGCACCTGATCCAATAGCGTCGTGGCGGCCGTTTTCATGACTTCATCAAATTCCGGCTTCTCGGGTTCTGCCGGAAGATCAGAGCTAAGCGATTGGGAGATATTATCTTTTTCATAGACACTCAAACGATAGTAGGTTGTTTGAGGGCCAGATGCGGTTCTTTTGCTCCATTGTGCGCGACGCCCAGTCGGTGGAGTCAATTCGCTAAATCCATAATCGGGTGAGGCGAAATCTTCTTCCATAAAAACGATATTTTTGGCTTTGGGAGGAAGCGCAAAGGAGACAATGACAGGATCTCCGCGCGCGACGAAGTCGATTCTGGCCTCAATAGTCCAGACTGATTTCTTGTCATCAGGGGATAAAGGAAATCCCAGTGCAAAATGCTTATACATCGTCAGACCTATTCCTAATCCCATGATTAGGAAAACCAGCATGTATAACCTAAGTTTTGCGTACATTATTTTGCAGTGCCGTTTTCTGGATTATCGGTTCTAACCGTGGTGAATTTTTTACTGACGTCGACGATGGCCAAGTCTCTTAATAAGTTACGTCCGATCAGAATCTGATGTTTATGCCTGCCGCGATCAACCAGTGTGAAATTGATATGCTCATTGATATTAGCAAGTTCCACCCGCATCCTGACCACAGGCCGTCGCTGCGATTCACGATTATTGCGTTCCTTGACGAGTGCATGACGGCGCAAACGTCGCGTTAATTCTATTTTCTCACCGGTTTTGGGGTGGATAATTTTGAATTTTACAAAAGGTTTTCCGTCGCGCTCAAATTCGACAATATCAAGCGCATTCAGAGAGGATGTTTGAGCGCCCGTATCAATGCGTGCAGTGAATTCCAAACCCGGTGGATTAAGATATATATTTTCCACTCCCCCCAATATTGTGCGCGTACCGGCGAGAACGGATTGCGCGTTCTTGGAGGTATCCGTGCTGTTTGGATTGCATGGATTGAGCTGCGTGTTATAGGAATTTCCATTCTCTTTTAAATTGAGTGATTTATCAGCCTGCAGCTTGTCCAGTGATTTTTTCTGCTCAACCATCTCAGCAAGTAGCGTCACCAATTCTGATTCTCTGGCACTGATGGAGGCCTCGCGTGCCGCTAATTCGTCTTCTCGGGGATTGCACGCGGATAGTGTGAGCAGTGTCAGCCCAACCAGCAGGAGGTTAGGGAAACGCTGATTAATTGACTGTACGAGCGAATCACTTCGTTGCGCGGTACTCGCTCCCTCGCCTATCATGTTGATATGTCTCGGTTGCTGCGTTCCGTGCGCCTCGTGCTTCATCTCGTTCGCCGAATTAATCAGCGTTTCCTTAGGGCGCATTTTAATCGAGGGTGGATAATCAATCTTCATGCGGTCTATTATTTTTCTTCTTTTATGAGTGAGCAGCATCGCCATGTCACTCGGAATCCTTGAGGTTATTCAGTCAAATAGGGCACGTTTTATGGATTGTGCAATTGGATCAGCAGTGTTTGATTTTGATAGGTGCAAGCGTATCGATGCATTTCCAGGCAATGAGAGGTAATGGTGATTTGATAGGTACCGGCCACTTCATTTTTTGTGTCAAACAGAAATTCAAACTGTCCTTTCTCATTGCTCGGATAGGACCGGTCAACGGCTACTGTTCCATCAGGTCGGGTTAGTTTGAAATTGAGTAGAACGTCAGGAATCGGCTTTTCGTTATATTCAACCCAGCCGTGCAACGTGATGGTATTTCCAACGGAATAGTCTGTTTTGGGGTCGGTCAGTATTGGTTTTGAGATATGTGTTGCCAATGCATTCTGCATGACACTACATAAGATCAGGATTAATGCGAATCCAATCAAGTAAGGTTTTTTTACAGCCATCATATATTCTTTAAGAAGTGGATAGTCATGGTATTGTTTGCAGTCACTTGGAGTCAGCCGGGCGTCTTTGGGGATGGAGCCAATATTCAGCTCCGCCCGAATTGATCAGTTATTTCTTTGGTATATAAAGATCAGTAATAGTTCCTTCCGCCATTTCGGCAGCAAATAACACTGTTTCCGACAATGTGGGATGAGGATGAATGGTCAGACTGATGTCTTCCATGTCTGCGCCCATTTCCAGGGCCAGTACCGTCTCGGCAATCAATTCCCCCGCGTTGATACCCACCATGCCAGCGCCCAGTATGCGGCGTGTCTGTTTATCCAGCAATAATTGCGTCAGTCCTTCTTCACGGGCCATGGAGATGGCTCGGCCACTGGCTGCCCAGGGGAAGCTGGTTTTCTCATAATCAATGCCTTGCTTGATCGCATCTTTCTCGGTTAAACCCATCCAGGCAATTTCAGGGTCTGTATAGGCTACAGAAGGAATGGTGCGTGCGTCAAAGATGGCTTTGTGCCCGGCAATAATCTCAGCTGCCAGTTTACCTTCATAGGTGGCTTTATGCGCCAGCATGGGTTCGCCTACGATATCACCGATCGCGAAAATGTGCGGTAAATTGGTGCGCAATTGTTGATCTACCGGAATGAAGCCGCGTTCATCGACGTGAATGCCGATGTTTTCAGCGCCGATATTGCGTCCATTCGGGCGACGCCCAACCGCCATTAAAATACGATCATAGGTTTGCGTTTCCGGCGCATTTTCTCCTTCAAAGGTTACTGTCAGTCCGGATTCATTGGCTTCAATCCGGGTAACCTTGGTTTTCAGATAAATGGCTTCATAACGTTTCTTGATGCGCCGGTGTAATGGCTTGACCAGATCGGGATCAGCACCCGGAATCAATTGGTCCATCCATTCCACTACACTGATTTTGCTGCCTAACGCCGAATATACCGTGGCCATTTCCAACCCGATAATGCCACCGCCGATGATCAGCAGATGTTCAGGCACATCTTGCAGTTGCAACGCTCCGGTGGAATCAATCAGGCGTGGATCATCATAAGGAAAACCGGGAATGCGCGCGACGCTGGAGCCGGCTGCAATAATGCAATGATCAAAAGAAATCGTTTTTTGACCATCAGCAGTTTCAACCTGAATTAAGTGGGGGGTGATGAATTTTCCGGTGCCGTGCACGACTTCGACCTTGCGCTGTTTGGCAAGTGCTTTCAGACCCTTGGTCAGTTTTCCGATTACTGATTCTTTCCAGGTGCGCAGCTTGTTGATATCGATCTGCGGCTTCCCAAACACGATGCCGTGCGATTCCACATCTTCAGCTTCCGTGATGACCTTGGCCGCGTGCAGCAGGGCCTTGGAAGGGATGCAGCCGACGTTCAGGCACACGCCGCCTAGCGTGGCATAACGCTCGATGAGCACTACCTTTTTGCCCAGATCAGCTGCACGGAAAGCGGCAGTGTAGCCACCGGGTCCGGCGCCAAGCACCACCACTTCAGCGTGAATATCGCCTGTGGGAATGGTTGCTGCTTGGGGTTCTGCGTTTGCAGCGGGTGTAGCCACTGTTCTATCACTGGCTGCCGGCGTGTTGTTTTCCGTGTTGATCGAAGTTGTGACCTGATCCGCTACTGCCAAGGTCAGAATGACCGAACCTTCGGATACTTTGTCGCCAACTTTGACTTTGACTGCCTGTATGACACCCGCTTGAGGAGATGGAACTTCCATCGAGGCCTTGTCAGTTTCCAGCGTGATCAGTGAAGCTTCCTTTTCAACCTTATCACCCGGCGCAACGAATAGTTCAATCACAGGAACATCCTTGAAATCGCCGATATCGGGAATTTTTATTTCAACAACTTGAGTCATAACAACCTTTTTAGACAAACCGAGTGCTTGGCGCTCAGTGATATGATGATAGAAAATGTATTTTAAAGTGGTTTATGGTCTTAACTGACCGTCACCCAGCACAATAAATTTTTGACTGGTCAATCCTTCCAGGCCGACCGGGCCGCGTGCATGGATTTTGTCGGTCGAGATGCCGATCTCGGCCCCTAGTCCGTACTCGAATCCGTCTGCAAAACGCGTGGTGGTATTGACCATTACTGAGCTGGAGTCGACTTCACGCAGGAAACGACGCGCGCGCGTATAGTTTTCGGTGACAATCGCATCCGTATGTTGCGAGCCATAGCGCGTAATATGGTCGATTGCCTGATCCAGTCCATCGACAATGCGTATGCTTAAGATTGGCGCTAGATATTCTTCATACCAATCCTGCTCGGTGGCGGCAATCATTTTCGGAATGATGCCGCAGGCTGTCGCATCCCCGCGTAATTCAACGCCTTTATCCAAATAAATCTGGCACAGTGCAGGAAGTATCTCACGTGCAATGCCATCATGAACCAGTAAGGTTTCCATCGTGTTGCAGGTACCGTAACGCTGGGTTTTGGCATTGTCGGCAATCTTGATGGCTTTATCAATATCGGCTTGGTCGTCAATGTACACATGACAGACGCCGTCCAGATGTTTGATCACTGGAATGCGCGCCTCATTGGCAATGCGCTCGATCAATCCCTTGCCGCCGCGCGGCACGATCACATCGACGAAATCCTTCATGGTAATCAGTTCACCCACGGCTGCGCGATCAGTGGTTTCAATTACTTGCACCGCTGTTTCCGGCAAGCCGGCCAATTTCAGTCCTTCTTGCACGCAAGCGGCAATGGCTTGATTACTATGAATGGCTTCCGAACCACCGCGCAAAATGGCGGCATTGCCTGCTTTCAGGCATAACCCCGCGGCATCGGCCGTCACATTGGGACGTGCTTCATAGATGATGCCGATCACGCCCAAAGGCACGCGCATTTTGCCTACCTGAATGCCGGAAGGGCGGTAATTCAATCCACTGATTTCACCGATTGGATCGGCCAAGGCGGCAATCTGTAGCAGGCCTTCCGCCATCGTAGCGACACCTTTGGCAGACAATGTCAGCCGGTCGATCATGGCGGCTTCCAGTCCTTTTGCGCGTGCATTGTCCAGATCCTTGGCATTGGCGGCCAATAATAGTGCTTCGTCGCGTCGAATGGCATTCGCCATCGCCGTCAACGCATGGTTCTTGGTCGCCGTATCGGCTTTGGCGGCCAAACGCGATGCCGCGCGTGCCTCCCGGCCGATGGATTGCATGTAATTTTTAATGTCTGTGGAATTCATGAATTTAGTGTCAATAAGAAATCGGTAAGCAGATTGTAATTATAGTACAAGAAGATGAATATTTTATGATAGGCAACCGCCGGTGTGGTGATTTTCAAGATTTCTTGCGTATGTCATTGCTCATCATCAATCCACATAGCCGGAATTGTCGTCCTATTGTTTTTTTAGAGCAATCGATGAGTAAGTCCGGGTCAATAGTGTTACCCACTGATACCATTGATAAAATGGTGGATGCAAAAATAAGAAATAGCTTCAATAACTGTCTTTAATTCTCAAATGGATCCTGACGATCTTAGCGTAACCTGATCGAAATGAATGATGGGCCGGGCTTGAGTCGAGTAAGGTAAAAGGAGAGGGTTATGGAAAAAAGTGCGCTGTTAAGTGTATTGGCTGCTGAAGTAGGGCAAGGAAAATTAGTTTTTCCTACCTCAGCCAATGCCGCGATGAATCTCAAAAGAACACTGGAAGACCCTGATTGCGGCATCGATTCAGTGATTCGATTGATACAAGCCGAGCCACTTTTGTCGGCAAAAGTAGTCGCCATAGCCAATTCTTTTGTGTTTAATCGATCGGGAAAAAGAGTCACCGATGTGCGTTCAGCCGTTACACTGATAGGCATGCGCACAGTGCGCAATTTGGCAACAGCGGTGGTGGTGCAGCAATTCACCGGACCTCAACTCAACAAAGAACTCGTTGCGCAATTATGGCAACACTCTGCTCATGTGGCCGCGCTGGCTCAGGTCATCGCGCGTCGAATCACTCACCAGGATCCGGATACGGCCATGTTTGCCGGCATGATTCATGAAATCAGTTGGTTTTATTTGCTGGCGCGGGAAAAGTATTACCCCGGATTGATCGACGCCAGCATGGCCAGCTCATGGACAAATGACGACGATTTGGAAGACGAAAGCGAGCTTGAGTGCGAGATCAAGATCGGCACCGCCATTCTCAATGCGCTTTCGGTTCCTAAATCGGTGATAGAAGCGATTATTTGTATGTGGGAAGGCTATTTGTCCACTCCTCCTACCACACTGGGCGATACCTTGCTGTTTGCCGATCAACTGGCGCCGGTCAAATCTCCTTTTATCCTGCCATCCGATCAAACGGGCGATGATGTGATCGCAAAAATCGGAACATTGGCGGATCAGGAGACTATCAAATCAATCCTGAAGGATTCAGAAGAAGAGGTGAAATCGTTAACTGCTGCTTTGTGTGGATAAAGGCAGTGTAATTGACCGATTCTGAATAAGCGTTTGATTGTGCCGAAACACTGCTCGACAATATAGCGCTTTTTGCTGATCAATTGATTTGCCAGCTTCGGCGTGCCGAAAGTGGTTTGTTCTTGTACACGCGATGCATGACTGCGCTCTTGAATCCGGATCCGCACTGTGTTCTTCGGTACAACTGATTCCAGGCTGGCTGCCATCTTCAAATTGAACAGCCTTACCTTCGGCATCCATCTCCAGGGTGATCGTCTTTTTAGGGCGTGCCGTTGACTCAATCAGCGTGGCATCAATGACCGGCTCCCATCGCACCCTTGATCATCAATCCGTACACACAGCGCTTGCTCCAATGCTGCATCCGATAAACTATGCCACTGACCCAGCAGTATCGCTTTGAACATCAACAGCGCATCAAACGGTTCCTGTCCTCCACCATGCGATAGCTCGCGCTTGTATAAACCCCTAAGCTTCGGACGTAATTCCTCCCAGTCAATCAGGGCATCAATCTTCATCAGTACACTGTCTCGCTTCAATCGCGCTGTCAATTCAAGTGCTCCAAAACTCATCTGCATCTTTTGCTCCAGCTGTCTTTTAATTGTGCCTCTATTTTAGTTGGTTATTGCACTGGCAGGGGAGGTTGTGCAGGAGTCTTACGTATGTGCTGATGGAGAAAGGTTTTGGTTATCTCGTTGCCATCATGGATTGGCACTCTCGTAAAGTGCTGAGCTGGCGTTTATCCAACACACTGGATGCCGATTTTTGTATCCAAGCTCTGGAAGCGGCGATCCATCAGAGCCGCCCACTCGAACGAATGGCTAGTCGATACCTTTTTACTTCGGTACTTCACTCAATGTAATATTCAATGCCTTGGCTATACCTGCACCGTATAAGGGGTCGGCCTTAAGGCAGTTGCCGATATGACGGATTTGAATGTCACGAGGCGCACCGCTAATGGAACGGGCGGTGTTCTCAAACAATATCTGTTGCTGTTCTGGTGTCATTAATCTAAACAGAGCGCCAGGCTGTGAGTAGTAATCCGTATCTTCGCGATGATTCCAGTGATCCGCTGCACCATTCAAGGCGAGAGGCGGCTCATTGAAATCTGATTGTTCCTGCCATTCTCCGTAACTGTTCGGCTCATAACTCAATGTGCTACCGTAATTGCCATCAACACGCATGGCGCCATCACGGTGGTAGCTGTGTGCAGGACAGCGTGGCGCATTGACCGGGATAAGATGATGATTTACACCAAGCCGGTACCGCTGTGCGTCACCGTAGGAAAATAAACGGCCCTGCAACATCTTATCTGGAGAGAATCCAATGCCGGGGACTATGTTGGCCGGATTAAAGGCCGATTGTTCGACTTCGGCAAAGAAATTCTCCGGATTGCGGTTTAACTCCATCACTCCGACTTCAATGAGCGGGTAATCCTTGTGCGGCCACACCTTGGTGAGATCAAAAGGATGATAAGGAATTGTGGATGCTTCCTTTTCTGGCATGATCTGGATATACATTGTCCACTTCGGAAAGTCACCTTTCTCAATGCTTCCATAAAGGTCCCGCTGATGGCTTTCTCGATCCTTACCGATGAGAGCTTCAGCTTCCTTCTGCATCACTCAGGTTTTTGATTCCCTGTTGGCATTTCATGTGAAACTTTACCCAGTGACGCTCATTCTGTGAATTGATGAAGCTGAATGTGTGACTCCCGAAGCCATGCATATGTCGATAGGTTGCCGGAATTCCTCGCTCACTCATGGTAATGGTGATTTGATGCAGCGCTTCTGGCAATGAAGTCCAGAAGTCCCAGTTGTTTTTCGCGCTGCGAAGATTAGTGCGTGGGTCGCGCTTCACCGCGTGATTAAGATCTGGAAATTTAAGGGGATCTCGCAAGAAAAATACAGGCGTATTGTTGCCTACCAAGTCCCAATTTCCCTCTTCCGTGTAGAACTTCATAGCAAAGCCGCGAATATCGCGTTCAGCATCAGCTGCGCCGCGCTCACCTGCCACTATGGTGAAACGGGTGAACAAATCTGTTTTCTTGCCTATTTCGGAAAATATTCTGGCTCGCGTGTACTTGGTGATGTCGTGCGTAACAGTAAACGTACCATACGCACCAGAACCTTTTGCATGCATGCGCCGCTCTGGGATAACTTCTCTATCAAAGTGCGCTAGTTTCTCTAAAAACCAAACGTCCTGTAGCAACTGTGGTCCGCGCGCTCCGGCTGTCATTACGTTCTGGTTATCGGCAACGGGGCAACCAGCATTTGTCGTTAATTTCTTTTTATCGCTCATGGTGTTTTTCCTATCGTGGTACGTGATGTGTGTCGGTAAACATGATACATATGACAAGACCTCTGCACAATCGCGAGAATTTAGCTGTAGTGACAAAGAAAAATTTCCAAATGACGCTGATTGCACGTCATTTTGGCAGAAAGTGAAGTTTTTTTCCTTTTTTAGGGGAGCTTCCCCCTCTTATGCAACATTAGGACGGATTGCTCCCCTTAATGGTTGATCTACGAAGATTTTGTTGGCTGCTTTTTTCAGATTCATGCAGATACTTTTCAGTATGACTTGGGCGTTGACTTTTGCCGTACCGAAGTAGCTGGCGCGTCCCATTTTGAATAAGCGTTTGATTGTGCCGAAACACTGTTCGACAATGTAGCGTTTTTTGCTGACCAATTGGTTCGCCAGCTTCTGGCGCACCGATAGTGGTTTGTTCTTGTACGCGCGATGCATGATTGCGCTCTTGATCTTTTGCTTTCTTAAAAACTGTCGATTGGCATTACTGGCCGATCCCTTGTCCGCATACACCCGATTCGCCTCGATATGCGCACCATCGATCGCTGCTTCGAAATGTATCATTTCGCTCTAATTGGCAGGAGAGGTTGTGCAGGAGTCTTAAAAATGGCATTCAGGATAAGGCCGCCAAGAACACTACGTTGACACAACGACAGTTGCGACGCAACAACCTAGTCACAAAAGCCTGTTATGCGGTAGAGCGCAGCTTTGAAGCCAAGTGTGTTGGTTCAAAGCCAAAAAACTACGTTACTGTACTGGCTAAAGCACATGATTGGCACATAGTACTCGCAATGGCGTATAACTTGAAAAGGCTCCCAAAACGTTCATGTGTTGGAAAATGGTTAAAAAACTCAATTCCTTCATAAATTCCCTCAGAATTTCACTGGAATGGGAAATTTGCATCATTTTGCAAATTGTTCAGTTGATATGTAAGGATAGGTTTTTTGTGAACAACGAAGTATTGTGACAAAATATGAATTTTTAGCGATTCCCTTTGATTGGTATCAGGGGATTCATCATGTCAATGCAATCGATCAATCCGGCAACAGGTCAAATCACACAATCCTTTTCGATATGGCAGGCTGATCAAATCAGTAGCGCATTGAATCAGGTCGAATCAGCGCAAGCAGCATGGGCAGCGCTTGGTTATGAGCAGCGGGGGCAATTGTTTCGGCAACTGGCACAAGTATTCCGGCAAAACAGTGAAAGCTATGCGTGTCTGATCACCGAAGAAATGGGGAAACTGCTTAGGGAAGCGCGCGCTGAGATCGAGAAATGTGCTATTGGCTGCGAACACTATGCGGATCATGCGGTATCGTACCTACGCGATGAAATCATCGCATCTGATGCTAGCCGCAGTGTCGTCGTTTATCAACCATTAGGCACCATTTTGTGCATCATGCCGTGGAATTTTCCCTTTTGGCAATTGATTCGCGCTGCTGCACCAGCGATGATGGCAGGTAATACGGTGGTTCTGAAACATGCATCAAATGTGCCGCAATGTGCGCTTGCATTGGAAGAGGCATTTCAACAAGCCGGATTTCCGCTCCATACTTTTCGCACATTCATGATCAGCGCTGCTCAAGCAGAACAAGTGATTGCCGATCGCCGCATCGCTGCGGTGACGTTGACAGGTAGTAGTGCAGCGGGGCGCAAAGTTGCAGCGATTGCCGGGCAGCATCTGAAAAAGTGTGTGCTGGAATTGGGAGGATCGGATCCGTTTATCGTACTGGATGATGCCGATATCGAATGGACTGTACAGCAAGCGCTGATCGCCCGGCTGCAAAATATGGGGCAAAGTTGCATTGCCGCAAAGCGCTTTATTTTGCAGGAAGCTATCGCGGATACGTTTGTGGAACGATTGCAAGCGCTTATCAAGCAGTTACGCAGTGGCAACCCCAAGGATGCCGCAACCACCATCGCACCCATGGCGCGAATGGACTTGCGTGCCGAATTGCAAGCGCAAGTGGAGCGAAGCCTAGCATCAGGTGCAAAGTTACTAACCGGCGGTTTTTCCATTGGCGAACAAGGTGCCTATTACGCACCAACCATCCTGGATCACGTGCAACCTGGAATGCCGGCGTTTGACGAAGAATTATTCGGGCCCGTTTTTGCCATTGTGCGCGTCAGCAGCGTCGAGGAAGCGGTCCAGTTGGCCAATCGAACCCAATTTGGTCTAGGCAGCAGTCTATGGACAGGTGATCCGACACGCGGTGAAGCACTGGCACGGCAAATTCACGCCGGCTGCACATTCGTCAACGGCATCGTCAGAAGCGACCCACGCTTGCCGTTCGGCGGCATCAAAGAGTCCGGTTATGGCAGAGAATTGTCCTATCACGGCATTCGCGAGTTTGTGAATATTAAAACGATTTGGATCAGGTAGGTGTTTTAGGGAGAGAAGTGGATCCCAATTTTTGAACAGATGTCTTGGGAGTTATTTTCCCTGCCATCAACCTGTCTTCAGCAATGTGATGGATTCATAATAGATCTGATCGAGTGTTGCCATCAAGATCTGATGTTTCCGGTTTGCATTGTAAAACCGGAAGTACTTTGTCAGCGATTGCTTGGCTTCGAGTATACTGGCTCATTTGCTTTGCAAATAGGTGTCCAGAATCAAGAATCCTTGTTCTTACGAAGGATAACTCCAACTGTCGTTGGATGCAATTGATAGTACTCCCCGATTTCTCGTTAGCTATATGCACCGTTTTTGTAAACGGCAATAATCGCTGCTTTGCGGTCTTTGTATTGCGCTGTAATCTTAGATAGAGGCTTTGCAGTCGGCCGCTTTTGCTGCTGGGGTATATTTAAATCGTCCTTTTCCCTACCGATTCTTTTCTGCATTTCATTTACGAAAGCGGCATCCCCTAAATAAATTTTCCCCTTCAAATTTCTTGATTCGCGACCTCCCCCATTTGTTTATGCAACCAAAACTTACTTTATGCAATAACCTCAACAATTCCAGTTTTTAAATGATAAAGCCCGCCTACAACACGAACTTTCTTTTCATCGTGATAAGAATCTATAATCGGTGTTTTAACCCGCAAGCTCTCGACATTCCTAATAATATTTGCTTTTGTCACGTTGATTAGGCGACTGCTGGATGTATCACTAACCGCCCTGACTGCAGGTGCTATTGCACTGGCCAATAATTGAATATGCCCAGGAAAGCTTTTATGCGTATCAACGGCTTCGATTGCCGCTTTCACTGCCCCACAACTTTCATGGCCCAGCACCATAATTAAAGGCGTTTTTAATACCGCAACCGCATACTCAATGGATGCGATATTATCATTAGTCAAATAGTTACCAGCTCCACGCACAACAAATAAATCACCATGCGCTTCATCAAAGCAATGCTCGGGACTCACTCTAGAATCTGAGCATCCAAGAATCGTAGCATAAGGATTTTGTCCACTGACGAGTGATTTCTCAACATCATGAAAATCCAATAGCATAGATTTACCACTAACATAGCGTTTGTTACCCTGCATTAATCGATCAAACGCCTCATCCGGAGTGAGTATATTTTCCGGTTTAGGTGGTATGCTCGAGTAAGTTGTGGCAACCTCCGAGCTTGCCCGAGACATCCCGGCATGAAGCATCCCCAGACCCATTGTAAAAGCAGCTGAAGTTCTAAGGAAAATACGCCTATTCATATTTAATTCATGCCTGCTCGTATTTTCGTTAGAATCGAATTCCTTACACATAGATTTATTCTTATTAGTAAAATGCTTATTCTATACTGTCTTTTATGAATAAATATTGATATCTTTTTAGTAAAAGTGACTTACATTTTTGGGTAGGTGTCTTAGGCGTTATTTTTCCACACATCTACCTGTTTTAGAGCAAATAGGTGTCAGGTCCAGAATCAAGAATCCTTGTTCTTACGAAGAAGAATCTCAACTGTCGTTGGATGCAATTGATAGTACTCCCCGATTTTTCATTGGCTGTATGTACCTGTTTTGTAGGCGGCAATGATCGCGGTTCTGCGGTCTTTGTGTTGCGCTGCAATCTCAGACAAAGGCTTCGCAATCGGCCGCTTTTGCTGCTGGGGTATATTTAAATCGTCCTTTTCCCTGCCGATTCTTTTCTGCATTTCATTTACGAAAGCGGCATCCCCTAAATAAATTTTCACCTTCAAATTCGACCAGATCTTAGGTTGATGTTGCGCGCCTTCCCGGATAAATTGCAGGTATTTCTCCGTCGCAATTCTCCTTTGTTTCCCAAACAAAGACAAAATCCAATCCGTTGTCAGCCATTCAGGTTTGGCATCATCTTCAGACATTGCCGGATAACTGCTCCACGGCCAATCTTCAAGCCGATTGACCATGCCTTTGGCTCTTAACGGATTCAGCACAACATAACGGAAAAGCTCAAGTAAATAACGATCTTTATCCACCAGGATTGCTTTGTAATGTCCTTGGAAAAGATGGCTGCTACGTCCATGCCGACGATAAACGGCATTGAGCCACAACCATCCCAAGAATCTCTAGAAACCGCAACCGGTCATCATCATCTTCAAAAATGGCTTTGCGGCGATCTCCACGCGATGTGACGTGGTAAAAAGCACATTCGGAAATTCTAAACGGAGTGGTCTTGTCATAGCTCACAGTATACGCCTATTTTCTTGATTCGCGACCTGACCCTATTTATGTTCTTCTTACGATTTTGTTTTACAGTTATAATCAGGATGTTGACGTGGCTTGAAAAATTTGATTGATAGGTTCCACATCAATGGTCAGTCCAAGTAATCCAGTAATCTAATGAAAGGAGTAAAAGATATGGAATCCAGATTAAAGAAAAAATATCTCGCGCAACTGGTAACAATAGCGCTGGGTAGTGTTTGCGATCACTGCGCACACTGCACCTACCGTCATTACAAACGGAGTTGATACATCCGCTACAATTGCAGATGCCGGTTATTTTTCCGCTACGGGTATTTTCGGCTTAAGTTTTATGGATAGGGAATTTGTCAACCTCGGTACTTTTTCGTCCAATTGGTCGCTCAATGCGAATGGATTGTCTGCCGGAATTGCTAATGAAGATGGTGAATCCAATCCATTTGCTTCTACTGCGATCACTGATATTGACGGTTCGATACTTGTTACGAGCAACCCCGGCAGCGATTGGTCAATCATCGAGAGGATTACCATTCCTTCGAGCGGGCACGTTGCTGTTCAGGTTCAACTGACGAACAATACCGGAGCTGCCGCGACGGATGTTGAGTGGGGTGTCGGTATTGATCCGGACCAAGGCATACCGGCGGGCTTTGGTTATGAAACACGCAACGTAATTAACGCGTTAGGGGACGGCGCCTCGGTAACTGCCACAAGCCCGGATGGTTGGGCGCTCACGCTGGCAGACTTGATTGGTGGACCGGCAAATACTGTCGCTTATGTTGATCCTTCCAGTTGTTGTGTCCCGGTTGATCCTCACCTGATGTTGACTGCGGGACAGTTGCCTGATAACTATGGATTCTTCGATCGGTCGATCAACCTGGCCTATGATCTGGGTACCATCGCTAATAACCAATCCATCAGCTTTGGTTACGAATACGCGATGGCTATCACCGATCCTTTTACACCACCACCTCCTCCTATTCCTGAACCGATGACCTATGCCATGTTATTGGCCGGATTGGGGTTGCTGGGTTTTGCTGTACGCCGCAGGAAGGAAACGGCATAAACTGATTTTTATCTGGCAGCATGTCACTGAACCCCGCTGCTACAGCGGGGTTTGTTTTTTTTAGTACTGAATCCCGATCTTTTTGTTTTTGTCAGCCGGAACGAAAGGGTCAGGTCGCGAATCAAGAAAAATTGATGTATGCTGCAGACCATGACAAGACCACTCCGATTAGAATTTCCGAATGCGCTTTACCACGTCACATCGCGTGGAGATCGCCGCGAAGCTATTTTTGAAGATGATGATGACCGGGTAAGGTTTTTAGAAATCCTTGGGTCGGTTGTGACTGATCATAACTGGCTGTGCCATGGTTATTGCTTGATGGATAACCATTATCATCTGATCATTGAAACGCTTGACGGCAATTTGTCAAAAGGTATGCGCCAGCTCAATGGCGTTTATACCCAAGCGTCGAATCGTCGGCATGGACGTAGCGGCCATCTTTTTCAAGGACGTTACAAAGCAATTCTGGTGGATAAAGATCGTTATTTGCTTGAACTTTCCCGATATGTTGTGCTGAATCCGTTAAGAGCCAAAGGCATGGTCAATCGGCTTGAAGACTGGCCGTGGAGCAGTTATCCGGCAATGTCTGGAAATGCTGCCAAACCCGAATGGCTGACAACGGATTGGATTTTGTCTTTGTTTGGGAAACAAAGGAGAATTGCAACGGAAAAATACCGACAATTTGTCCTGGAAGGTGTGCAACATCAACCTGAAATCTGGTCGAATTTGAAGGGACAAATTTATTTAGGGGATGCCGATTTCGTCACTGAAATGCAGAAAAGAATCGGGAAAGAAAAGGGCGATTTAAATATACCCCAGCAGCAAAAGCGGCCGATTGCAAAGCCTCTGTCTGAGATTGCAGCGCAGCACAAAGACCACAAAGCAGCGATTATTGCCGCTTACAAAACCGGTGCATATAGCCAACGAGAAATCGGAGAATACTATCAATTGCACCCGACGACTGTTGGGGTTATTGTTCGTAAGAACAAGGATTCTTGATTCTGGAATCATTTTTACCAGTAATTTACCCAAGACTATTGCTGCGAAAAGCCAGATAATCCCCTCAATTAGGGTCAACCCGCCGATTGGCAGCCGCTAGAATCCTCGAGTAGAAAATTGCTGCGCACGACTCTGGAAACTTTTCAAGAGACCTCTGCATAACTGGCTTTATCGAATGCGCAAACTCTGTAAGCATTTGATTTAATTATGATGGGAATGAACAGAAAAGCTCAAAAATACAGTTATGCAGAGATCTCTTGATTGTTCTTTGCTTCATTCAGTTTCTGTTCACATTAACCTGCGTACATTGATTCCATCAGGAATCCTCCTGGAATGAACGACAGCAAGGAGCAGCAAAATGGGTGCTACAAACAGCAAATCATTGTTCTGGGAGCTAAAGGATCTTTGTTTGAGATGCTATCCATGGTCAGCGTGGTCTTTTTCACCGTTGGCAAGTAAGCAAGGATTATGGTTTTTGCTGCTGATAACCGCATTGCTGTTTTCTGGCTGTAAAACAGTTCCTGTTCTGGATAGGAATTTTGCTGATAAAGGGGGCTTATGGGAACAGGATGCAAATACCGGTGCCCGTTTTCATCACAATGCCATGGCGGATGAGGCCTCCATCGGAAGGATGAAGGCATCGGGTAGAAGCGCTTTAATCAATGGTTCTCAAGTAAAACAATCTGCACAGGTTAAGAATAATTCGTTTGTCATTACCGGTCCTCAAAGTGGTGCTCGCATCGAGTTCAAGGCATCTGAAGCATCTTGTCTGATCCGCGTGGATGAATTCAACATTGGCAATGCTTATGTGGATACTGCAACTTGCCAGCAAAGTATCAAGACACCGCATGCACTGATAGAAGCCAAAAGCGCTATTTTGCATATTCAAGTTTCTCAATATGAAACAGAAGTCATGGTCATCAGTGGTATGGTAAAAGTCGTGCTGCGGGAAAATCCAATGCAATACATTGATGTCAAGGCAGATCGAGAAATTATCATCACACATCAATCCATCGGCGAGTCTCGTTTAATGACTACCGAAGAAATTTGGCAGCGCATTCGTTGGAGAGAGGGTTTTCAGCTGTATGAAACGGTCATTGATTGGAAAAAAGTCATGGCAGGCGTGGTCACAGTTGGAATCATCGCTGCTGCGATATTACTCAGCAAGGGGCATGGTCATGGAGGCCGTGGCGTTGGGTTTCCCAGGCACCGATAGAGGATGATAATCAATGGTTTGCTTGTTTCTAGACAAGCACGGTATTGAAATCATAATCAGTGAATTTAATCGGTGTAATGAAAATTGAAAAGCTTTGCACCAGGATCATCAAATGGGGCAAGTGAGCATTCAAAAAACCATCACATGATCAACCCAATACCTGCCGTTTTGATAGACTAGCACCATCTCTGCAACAAACTCTCCGGAGGCTTTCGTAAAGAATTGTTTCCACACAATAGCAGCTGAATCCGGGCGCCTGAACACAGCGACAGGGGCACGGTTGGAAAAGAATCCTTTTTCGGCTTGGTATTGCTGGCAGATGCATTGAAAATATTCCGGCGTTACGATGGCTTTCATCCTGCCAGTAAAATCCTGAACATGCCTGGCGTGATCGATCTGAGTTGAAGCATCCATCAAGTTGTCCATGATCGGGTTGGCGATGTTCAGGATCTGTTGTTCGCTCAGACTTTCGAAGCTCATGAGAGTTGTCATTTCTGCTGGTTTCTGGAGTTGGATTCCTGTTGGTAGGCTTCATACGAAGTGTGAGTGCTCGATAGACAGCGACTGCGCTCTTGTTGGTCCATGATTTGGTTGCATTGATTGCGCTGCCAGGATTGTCCGGTAGCATAGAGTTGCCCTGTTGAGCAGCCGGACAGACTAATTGTCTCTGCAATCAATAGGATTCCGATAGTCCATAAGCGATGCGACATAGTAATGCTCCTCCAAAAGATAGCTATGGAATGGCTAAGCCACTACATTGATCATCCAATTAGAACTCCAGCGCTTCTTCGCAGCATCCGCCAAAAAATAAATAAGGTTGAATCAATGGATTGGGCATGGCGACTCCTTCAGCTTTGCGGTTGATGGTAAAGTGCACGAATCAGTTTTACGAAAGTATATTAGCAATTGGATTGTTTGTTTGAATTTTCATTGACAGCGGTCATTATGCTTGTGCCGCACGAGCAAGGCACAAAGTACATAGCGCTAGTCATGCATTCGAATCAGCAAGATCGTGCCAAACATGAGGCAATGGGATTCCAAGAAGATTGGGAAACCGGGTGCGATTGAATAGAATCAAGTTTAAACTCCATGAAATCAAAATTATGCAGAAAATTACCCCTTGTTTATGGTTCGATGATCAGGCAGAGGAAGCGGTTGCGTTTTACACTGCAACTTTCAAACATTCGAAAATTTTGGAGATAGCCCGCTACACTGAATCTGGGCATGAATTTCATGGTAAGCGTGCTGGTTCGGTCATGACCATAACGTTTGAACTGAATGGGCAAACATTTATTGCACTGAATGGAGGTCCCGTCTTTATTTTCAACGAAGCCGTATCCTTTCAGGTGAGCTGTGAGAATCAGCAGGAAGTGGATGAGTATTGGCAAAAACTTTCTGAAGGTGGCGATGAAAGAGCGCAACAATGCGGTTGGTTGAAAGACAAATACGGGGTGTCCTGGCAAATTGTTCCGGCCATGCTGCCGCCATTACTCACACACTGCGGCCAAGAAACCGCCCAGCGGATTATGAATGCACTGCTGAGCATGAAAAAGATCGATATTGCAGCGCTGCAACGTGCAGCAGGTGATGTGGGCAACAAATATACATAATGGATGGAATGATAGCGTTACAATGACCTTTCATTTCATTACTCCTGGGTAATCAATTATGAAAACATTCGATTTCTATGACCGGGGAGCTGATCGCCCCTGGATTAATCCTTTGCTGACTAGCGCCGTGATCGTAGGCCATACGACCACTACTAGCACCAAGTTGTGGCTGCGGGCTTATCAGGAAAATACCTACCGCATGGTGATTAGTTCTGAGCCGATATTGCGCGACAATGAATCCGCTTCCGATTGGAGTCCTGAAACGAGGCGAGTGGAAGGTAAAGAAATTTTTTTCCTAAAGAGTGTTGCTAACGAAGGCGTGATTCGTGAAATACCGGATGCACTGCTGACTGACGCCTCCGATTTGAAATATGCGCATGATATTACCGAAGTTTGGGAAGTTACCGGACTGAAGCCGGCCCAGCGCTATTATTACGCGGCCTTTGCGCTCAATCTGGCAATCAGGAAAACGCCTTGGGAGATTGCTCCCGATTATCAATTCAATCGCTTCAAAACGCAGGAGGTCGCGCAGAAATCCATAACATTCGGGCTTTTCAGTTGCCATATGCCGTACAAAAAAAATTCGTTTGATCTGGTCAATATTCACATGTGGGATCGTTTCGGTGATGAATTGGATCAACGCAACGGCGACTTTATTCTGGGGGTTGGCGATCAGGTTTATGTCGATGGCAATTCCAAAACCAGCATTTGGGAATGGTTGAGAAAAAACCGCAAGGAGTTCGTGAAGGAAGTGAAGGAGAACGAGCGCGTAGCGGTCATGCGTTCCTGGTATCGCGATATCTATCGGGGATATTGGGGGCATCGCCAACTGCGGCGGGTGTTGTCGCGCTTTCCCACTTACATGATGTGGGATGATCACGAGATCCTGGATGGATGGGGATCTTATGATGCCAAGGAAAGAAAGAATCTGCTCGATTCGTGGTGGGATTGGGATAATGATGCAGAGAAGCTGTCCCTTTTTTATCAGATGTATGAGGCGGCAAAACTGACTTATCATGAATACGAACATGTGCACAATCCCACCACACCTGCCAATCAATTTGATTATGCGTTTACCTGGGGGGAAGCGGCCTTCTATGTGCTTGACATGCGCGGGCAGCGCGATTACACCCGCACCACCAACGACCGGATCTTAGGTCAAGCACAGATGGAAAGGTTTAAAGCTTGGTTGGAATCCGACACATTTAAACATGCCCAGTCGGTTTTTGTGGTTTCGCCAGTGCCGGTGGTGCATGCGAAGAGTTTTATCGTGAATTATCTCGATGTCCTTTCGCTGGCAGATGATTTGCGTGATCAATGGGAACATGAAAGCAATTGGGTCGAGCGCGATGAGCTTTTGGATGCAGCTTTCAAGGCAGCGCATGCGCACGGAAAACCGTTGTTTTTGCTGAGTGGCGATGTGCATATCGGCGCAGCCTTCCACCTGAGCCATAAAGAATATCCGGATACTCCTGTGTATCAATTGACCTCAAGTGCCATTACTTACGACTTGCCCTGGACACAGGCTTCTGTGCTGGCGCTGGCAGTCAGAAAGCGTGGTTTTTTGCAAAGAGATTCGGAAAATACTGAATCCAATGTGTCGTTCCAGTTATTGATGGAGCCCTGCAAGACCAATAATTTTGCGCTCATTAACGTGCAAAACAATGATCAGGGCAAAGTAGAGGTCAGGTGGGATCTGTATGGTTCGGCAGAGTTGAGCGCTGCAGTGACTAAGCTGGAGCGACTGGTATTCAGCTAAGGAAACGCTGATTAATTGACTGTACAAGCGAATCACTTCGTTGCGCGGTACTCGCTCCCTCGCCTATCATGTTGATATGTCTCGGTTACTGCGTTCCGTGCGCCTCGTGCTTCATCTCGTTCGCCGAATTAATCAGCGTTTCCCTAACCTCAGCTCACCGAATATTGCTTGCTTTGCTGGAATGGAATGCCGGATGTGTACAGTTGGCGTTTATCCGATGAAAACAGCATTGCTTGGATTGATCCTGGTGGGGTTTATTGCAACTTTCTTTGTGATCGACAAAGACGAAGATCCTTTGCCATTGACCGGAAAAACCGCAGCGGTCTATCATGGCATCGCCCAGGCCATTAAAGCAACCTATGATCAGCAATTGGATAGATTGACAGGTTATAAGGCCAGCCACTATGCAACCAGAATTTATCGTATCAGCGGGGATAGTGCCTATCTGAATTACAATTTGCGTGATTTGGAGTTCATGACCGGAAGGGTTGAGAAACTGCTGCAGGTTGCCCAGGAAGATGCCGCCATTGAATATTCTCATGCAAAAATGCAACGCTGGTCATCCAGTCCCAGAGCCAAGTTACGACGCGAATCCCTGGCCATTGCCCCCGATTTTCTCTATTACTTGAATAGCTTGGGAATATTGAGACGAGCTGCTGAATATCGCGTTTGTGCACCGCAGTTTGAACAGTTGAAAGCGCATGTTCTGAGTCATGACTATACGCACTATTTCAACAATCCATTGATGATACAGGCATGGGCAGCTCAATTGGCTAATGTGGTGGTGTGGGTTAAGTTGCTTGGTGGCGACGATTACAGTGATGAATTCACCCATGCGATGCAACAAGTCTATCCACATGGCCAGGACCATTTGCTCGGTGCGCAGCAGTATCAAAATAAGCTATATGGATTGACGCATATTATTTTGGCCAATAGTGAGTATTATCAGCGCACGATCAAGCGTTCGGATTTTGCCTGGATTTTTGATTATTTCGATGCTCATATTGATACGATTGTCGCGCGCGCCAGCATGGATGTGATTGCTGAAGTTGGTATCGCATATCTGCTGGCGGAGGAATTTGATCATCCTGCACTCGAGAAAACCAAGCGCAGTATCGCGCAGCAATACGATGCAACCTATCAGATGATTCCCAGCAATACAGGCAAATTCGATATTGCCTCCGGTTCGCATCGCAATATTTTATCCATCATGCTGTTATCTTCCCCGCGCAAACTTTATCCGGGGCCTTGGCTCAGCGGAGCAGCAGAGGCCATGCCGTGCTGAGGGTAGATCATTGAGTGGTCAACTACCCTCATGGTGCAGGAATAGATGGTTACTGCCAACTGTAGGAAGCCGACAGGAAAACAAAGCTGGCTATCTGGTGAGTGTCCTGACTGAGCCTGGTTCCGTCGGTGTATTTGTTCCAATTCCAGGTCCATTCATTGGTTTTGAAGTGATCCAACATATAATCCAAGCGCACGCCCAGGTTCTTGCGGATGTCATATTTGGCGTAAAACCGCAAACTGCCGTATTGCGTCGAAATATTCGGCACTATGTTAACCTGAGGTTCAAGCGTCACCTGTTGTTTGAATTTGTTGTTGAAATCGGAGTAGAAGAAATTGGCGCCGGTTTCCAGTTTGTCCGTTAATTTGCCATTGATATCAATTCCAAAAGAAGTGCCAAAGTCCTGCAGCCTGGCGTCCCAGACTTCGCGAATTCCGGTCAGCGTAATCGGATTTCTGGAGGTTTGGTCGATATGGGTTTCATTCCTGGAGAACCAGGCGGTTGCCTGCCAGGCTTCTGAGAAGGTGTATGTGGCATCCAGTGAATAGTTGCGTGCGGAGCCTTTACGCAATCCCAAATCCGAGCCGGCCCGGTGACCGTAATCGTCGAACGATTCATCAATGGCTACTTGCAGCGATAAGGCATCAATCGGTTCCCAATTGGCCATGAAGCGCACTTTGTTTCGCGTGCGATCGGCTAAATTGAACGGTGCAATCAGATTAAAGAAAGGATCGCCATTCCCTTTGGTATTTGTCAGGAAATCAGAACCAAAGCGGTCACTATAAATATAGGAGATCGTGCCGGTGAGCGTGTCCGATAATGAGCGCCGCAATTCGGCGCGGTAAGAAATTTCATCCGTGCGATTGCGATGACTGGTATTGGACGCAAAGCCGCTGCGATCCCTATGATCATAGTCAATGCTGCCAATCAAGCGGAAATCCTTAGGCAATGCGTAACTGGCCTCAAATTTGCTGGTAATGGTTTGGAAAGAACGCGGATTATTCAGTCCGCGCCAATTATTTCCATTCAGATCCAGCAGAGTTGCGACCGGGTTATAGAATAATACGGGTGTTTTGTCATCCCGATCCTCAAAGCGAAAATTGGTATTGAGCGACAGCTTGGGCAGGGGCCTGGCAGTCAATCCGGCTTGAACCAAGGCCGTGTCGACACGGCCGCCCAGATGGGAGCCGATGCCAGGCGCAGAAAATAATGCGGGGGAAAAACTATCCGTTTGAGTGGCTGTTGTGTAAGCGGTTTTAAACGTGCCGCGCGTGGTGGGGGTAAAGCTATAGCCACCGGACAAGAACGCCTGGTGCGATTGATTATCCGGAGCCAGGGTGATTGGTGCAAACAGGCTGGGGGCGTACTGATCCCCTACCGTGCTGCCTCCGGTTACATTCAGAATCGAGTTTTTATTGCTGTACATGGTGCCATAGTACCCGCCGGACAATTGTAATTGTTTGCCTGTGTAATCAAGAGAAGCGCCAAACTGGCGGATCGTCGAGTTGATCGGCTCAGGGATGAATTCGTAGCCACCCACAGCCGTCGGGCTTGGTACTCCCAATCGGTTTCCGCGCGCAAATATACGTGCGCCATCCTTCTCTTCGTTGCGAAAATGAAGCTGAAACTCAAGATTGCCGGGCAGGAATTTGCTCATGCCAAAACCAATCGATTGACGTTCGGTCTTCAGTTGAGCGGGGTCACCCGCAGTGGGGGTTGTCGGCACGTGAGGCTCCGTGGTGCCCAGGCCGGTGACCGCAGTATTGACAGTAAAGGGTTCGTAACGCGGTGTTTGACTATACTCAATGAAGTAGCCCCAATTGCCTTGTTTGTTATGTTCGAAGCGAACATCGCGATTCTGGAACCCTATATTGCGCCCGAATAATTTGAGCCAGGTGCCAGTTTCGTCATTGCGCCGTTTGATGTCCAGGTTAAAAATGCCATAAGGACCATCATTGCGCAAACCTGTGTATTGACCGAAGCGTGCATTGTCATTAAACAAGTAGCCGGCACCAAAGTTGATGGTGCTTTTGGGTTTGGATTGTTCTTTCAACGGATCACTGGTGGTATCAGATGACCAGGCTAGTGTGTTGCCAAGTAAGAGCGTAGTCGAAATCAGTACAAATTGAGCAGTCGATGTTTTGAGCATATGGGTATTCATGGGATCTCCTTGCCTTAGCGCTGAAACATGCTTTCATTGCGAACATTGAGATGGTTGTTACTGCCATGCACTTGCGTATGGCAATTGACGCAACCTCTGGCCAGAGTATTTCTGGAGTATGAACCCGTCAGTGTTCCGGAGCTTCCCTGATGCGTATTGGGTTCATGGCATTCCTGGCAGATGAATGGCGAGCGTGATCGAAGCAAATTGGGCGCAGTGGTGCCATGAGGGTTATGGCAAATAGCGCAATTCTCTTGCACTGGAGGGTGGTTATAAACAAACGGTCCGCGTTTTTCCATATGACAGGAATAGCACGTGTCATTCACGCTATCGCGCAGCATGTTGCTGGGACCGGCTGAGCCGTGAGGATTGTGACAATCCGAGCAAATCACTTTGCCTTCACGTATAGGGTGGCGGGAAGGGCGGTTAATCAATGTGCGAATGTCTTTGTGGCAATTAAAACAAACTTCTGCCTGCGTGATTCGATTGCGTACTTTGTCCTGCTCGGTGTGGATCTGGTGGCAGGAAGTGCAAGCGATGTCGCGATTGGCGTGCAGACTGCCGGACCAATGCATGCGCTTGCCGCCTTGATGGCACGCTAAGCAAGCGTCGTTTCTTTCTTCGATCGGATTGAGCGAATGCTTGCCGAATGTGCGTTGCGGCATGAGCGCTTTGTCAGGCGACTCTTCATGACTTCCTCCATCACCGTGGCAACTGGTGCAAGTGGGGGTGCGATGATCGGCAACGGTTCCGTGCTTGGTTTTTCCAATAGCAAGGATGGGTTTGTCGCTGTTTTCATCATGGCATGCCGTGCATCGGGCATCCCCTTTCAGAACGAGATCTTTGGGAGGATCCTCATCATCCTCGTCTTCATCTGCAAGCACTTGTTGAGGAAGTGCCGTGATGCCAACGACGATGAGAAAAATGACCAATAGCCATGACAGATTCATTTGTGTAGTTTTGAGATAGTTGAACATGATGTTTTGACTCACTGAATGAAGGGTTTAGAATGAACTGGTTAGTGAGCGCATTATTGGTCACGGTGAAAAAATACTCTGTGCGTTTTTACACAGAAAGCAGTCTGTTTTCATCGTATTAGTGGAGAATGTGGACAGTGCTGGGCGGATTGAGGCGACGGCGGCAATTGATTGGCCAAAGATTTAAAAGGAAATACAGCAGACTATTGATAGTGGTTAGCTGGGAATGGGGGATGTCAGAGTGACGACAATGACTTTCTTTATTTATAACCTAAAGCGACTGGCGTATCACCCTATGATGCGGATGGCAGCGGTGCAGGTGCTGCGGTAAAAATTGCCACGACGGGCATTGGCTAGAATTTTACTAACGAGGATAGCGTGACGATTGAGTGATCTGCTGAAGCGCTTGAATCTACTGGCCGGGGATTCCGCTGTTGCTGACGGCTAATGATTGCGCATTCGTGTATCCGCTAACCGGATGCCGAGTTGCAATAATTCATCCCACACATCACCCTGTGCAACGCCTTTAATGATTCTATCTATTTTTGCGGCGCAAACCAGTCCTTGCATCAGAGATTGAAAGCTGATGTGTTTGGCAGCCGTCATGACGGTTTTTTGCCGATCTCCCCAGATTCTGGCGGCCTGCATTACTTGCACGGGAGGCTGGCCTTGTTCTAGTCCTTTGCGAACCAAGATGAGCTGGCGGATTTGTTCCGCCAAGGTGGACAGGATCAGCAGAGGGGCGGTGCCTTCACCCTGCAATCCCGCCAGAATTCTCGAGTAGCGAGCGGCATTGGCTGAAATCATGGCTTCGGATAATTGAAAGACATCATAGCGCGCAACATTCAGAACCACATCTTTGACTTGATCAAAGGTCAAATTGCCATTGGGGTAAAGCAATCCCAGCTTCTGGATCTCCTGATGCGCGGCAAGCAGATTGCCTTCCACATTGTCGGCCAGAAATTGCAATGTGCTGGCATCCGCTTTTAGTTGTTGTTGGCCAAGACGCTGACCGATCCAGCCCGGCAATTGCTCTCGTTCAATGGCATAGACCGGAATCAGGACACTGGCATTTTCAAGCGCTTTGAACCATTTGGTGGCTTGGCCTTGTTTGTCTATGCGTGGCAATGTGACAAGGGTGAGGGTATCCGGCGGGAGTGCATTGCAATAGGCTTCAATGGCTTTTCCACCTTCTTTGCCTGGCTTGCCGGATGGAAGACGAATATCCGTGATCCTACGATTGCCAAACAAGGATAGATTGCTACCTGCATTGAGAAGCTCAGACCAATCGAAGTGATGATCAATGGTGAATAGCTCGCGCTCGGTATAGCCTTGCTGGCGCGCATGGGTACGGATTAAATCGGCTGCTTCCAGGATTAGCAGCGGCTCATTGCCAAACAGCGTGTAGAGCGGGGCGGATTGCTTCTGCAGGTGTTGCGCAAGTTGTTCGAGTTTTATCCGCATGTCGACAAATGACCTCTTGAAAGCGTGGCCGAGTCACGGGCAGGGGGCGTCAATTATGTTTTGAGGGCGGCCAGTCGCCAGATGATCTGCTGAATGGCATCGGATTGCATATCCTTATACAGCAGCTGCTCTTCTGCCTCTTTGGCCAATATCTGAGCATCCAGAAAAGGCAAATTGCGCGTCAGGGAAATTTCAGTATTTTTAACAATTTCAATACCTTGCTGGTCAAGCAGGCGGTATAACACACGATAAACCAGAACAAATTCCCGCACCCGTCCCCCTCCGGATAGAGACAGGATTCTTCTTTCGCCAACGGCACTGATGATCTGTAAAACGGCTTCAGCTTCTGCGCGTTGACTGACTACCTTAGTGGTGGATGAGGAACCTATCGTGCGTTCCAAATCCATACCGATGGTGTGCCCGTCGGGTGCCTCAATATACAGAGATTTGAATGGCAGCGCAGAAATCTGCCCGCGCAACTGAAAGCCACAGGCTGTCAGTAAAAACAGCATCAATAGTGCGGCAAGAATTTTCTGTTGATTCAGCTTCATAGGGACCACGCCGTCGATTGGAAATTGGTAAATAGATCAGCCACTATATAACAATATTAATCAGCCTGCCGGGTACAATAATAATTTTTTTGACGGTTTGCCCTTCAAGAAATTTTTGTACATGTTCATTGGCAAGTGCAGCGCTCTCAATGGTTTCTTTACCGGCATCTTTGGCGATATCGATTTGTCCGCGCAATTTACCATTGACTTGTACAATCAGCTTGATTTGATCCTGTACCATGGCTGAGCTGTCGGCTTGTGGCCAAGGTTGATCAAACAATTCCGTGCTGGGTTTTAATTCGCGCCACAACTCATGACAGATGTGCGGAACGATCGGAGAAAGCAGCAGTACGATATTTTCCAGCGCTTCTTGCATCAAATTACGACTGGCTGGGTCTGTGCCCTGACTTTTGGTCAGGTTGTTCATCAACTCCATCACGGCAGCGATGGCGGTATTGAATGTGTGGCGTCGATCCAGATCATCGCTGACCTTGGCAATGGTTTGATGTAATTGGAAACGCAAAGCTTTGAGATCGGGCGTCAGGGTTTGATGCAATGTTGGATCAACCGTGATCGCACCTTGCTGCAAGTGAATAAACACCTGTTTCCATAAGCGTTTAAGAAAACGATAAGCACCATCGACGCCGGTATCGACCCATTCCAGGGTTTGCGTGGGCGGGCTGGCAAACATCATAAACAAACGTGCAGTGTCTGCGCCATATTCTTCCACCAGTTTTTGTGGATCAACCCCGTTATTCTTGGATTTGGACATGGTGCCGATCCCACCGGATTCAACCGGCTGCTGGTCGGTTTGCAAGATGGCGCCGCAACGTTTGCCTTGCTCATCATATTGGATGCTGACTTCCGTTGGATTGAAGTAGGTAATGCGTCCGCTGTCGGCTTTGCGGTAAAAAATTTCGTTCAGCACCATGCCTTGTGTCAGCAGATTGGTGAATGGCTCATCCAAAGCCAGCAAACCAAGATCGCGCATGACTTTGCTCCAGAAGCGCGAGTACAGCAAGTGCAAAATGGCATGTTCAATACCGCCGATATATTGATCGGCTGGCAGCCAGTAATTGACGCGCTCATCGGTCATGGCTTTTGCCTGATCCGCACAGGCATAACGCGCATAGTACCAGGAGGAATCTACGAAAGTGTCCATGGTATCGGTTTCTCTGCGTGCGACTTTGCCGCATTTGGGACAGGAGCATTGGTAAAAAGACGGGGTTTTGGCCAATGGATTGCCGGAGCCGTCCGGCACCAGATCTTGCGGCAACACCACCGGCAATTGATCGTCCGGCACAGGCACCACGCCGCAGTATTCGCAATGAATCAGCGGAATCGGGCAACCCCAGTAGCGTTGACGGGAAATGCCCCAATCGCGCAGACGATAGTGCACGCGTTTGCTGCCCAGATTTCTTTGCGCAAGCGCTGCGGCGATGGAGTCTACTGCAGGCTGAAAATCCAGACCGGAAAATTCCTCAGAATCGAAGGTGATTCCATGCTCGACATAGGCTTGCGCGAGCGGAATGTCCAGATCATCTTCGGTGGGTTTGATCACCGCTTTAATCGGTAATGAATATTTCTTTGCAAACTCGAAATCACGTTCGTCATGAGCAGGTACGGCCATGACCGCGCCTTCGCCATAGCCCATTAATACGTAATTGGCCACCCACACCGGTAATTTCTTGCCATTCAACGGATGGATGACGAACAAACCGGTATCCATGCCTTTTTTCTCCTGAGTGGCCAGATCGGCTTCCTTGGCTGAACCCAGTTTGCATTCCTGAATAAATGCTTCCAGCGCTGGATTGTTTTTAGCGGCGTGGAGAGCGATCGGATGTTCTGCGGCAACAGCCACATACGTGGCACCCATCAGCGTATCTGCGCGGGTGGTGAACACTTTCAGATTGCGCGGCGTGCCTGAATCCTTGTCGGCAGGAAAGATGATGTCGACCCCATAGCTTTTACCAATCCAATTGGCTTGCATGGTTTTAACCCGTTCAGGCCAGCCGGTCAGCGTATCCAAGGCTTCCAGTAATTCATCCGCGTATTGGGTGATTTTCATGTAGTACATCGGGATTTCACGTTTTTCCACCGGTGCACCCGTGCGCCAGCCACAGCCATCAATGACTTGTTCATTTGCCAGCACGGTCTGATCGATTGGATCCCAATTGACTGTGCCGGTGGTTTGATAAGCCAGTCCCTTTTCCAGCATGCGCAAGAATAGCCATTGATTCCAGTGATAATAACTTGGGTCGCAAGTGGCGATTTCGCGCTCCCAATCAATACTCAATCCCAGGCTTTTCAATTGCTTGCGCATGTAAGCAATGTTGTCATATGTCCATTTGGCTGGAGAAACGTTGTTTTGCATAGCGGCATTTTCAGCCGGCAGACCAAAAGCATCCCAACCCATCGGTTGCAGTACGTTGTAACCTTGCATGCGGCGATAACGCGACAGCACATCACCAATGGTGTAATTGCGCACATGTCCCATATGCAGCTTGCCGGAAGGGTAGGGAAACATCGACAAGCAGTAGTATTTGGGTTTGTTAGGAATTTCAACCGCTTTGAAGGCAGCTGTTTGTTCCCAATATTGCTGTGCGTTTTTTTCGATTTCCTGGGGATGATATTTTTCTTGCATGGAATTTACTTTTCTTGCTGTAAAAAATGAATTATACCGTGAAGTTTTTGGGCGGATTGTGTCTATTATTGAATAGACTTCTGTTCTTTCTGATGGGAGCGGCGTTTATTTTGCTCATGCAGGTTTTGCAGAAATACCTTCAGTTCCTTCTGCCCCCATTCCTGAGCCTCAGCTTCAGAAGTGAATCCACTTTGGCGCTTGGAAACGATGGTTTTCTTGGAAGTGACTTTTCTGATAATTTCTACCGTCCAGGAAGCATCCATCTGATTGATTCTGAAATCATATTTTTTACCTTTGATCATTTAAATTCCTGAAAATAGATGAATGAACGATGTTTTGAAATGTATGCAATAGGTGTTATATCAAACGACACACGGGGATGCGTGATTGTACGCTGGAAATGATAGCAGTGTTGTGGCGTTCATTGCGATCTGTACACGGGGTGGCTGTGATTTCAGTTTAACGGGAGACTGGCTGGAGTGGAATTGTGCGGTGGTTTGACAAATTAGCAGTTATCGGTGCTCATTGAGCGGTTAGGCATTCCAAGATTGTTCGACCCTGTCGATGAACGAATAGACGGACAATCTTGGATCTAAATGATTAATCCAGGCGAAAGCCTACCTTAATTTTTACCTGGTAGTGTGCAATTTTGGCATCAACAATATGTCCACGGGTCTCTACCACTTCAAACCAATCCAGGTTGCGCAGACTTTCGCTGGCTTTGGCAATGGCTTGTTGAATGGCGTCATCACTGCTTTTGGTTGATGAACCGACAATTTCGATAATCTTATAAACGCGATCGCCCATGTTAGATTCCCCTTTATCTGGTTGAAAAAAGCGTTATATCATACATTCAATACGCCATAACAAAGTAATCAGCATGTTGCCATTATTTATGCAATGATGACCGTACGTTTTTGATTTAAAAATAATTTAGTAAGAATAATTGCTGAAGCTGGGCACTCTAATGAAAGGAAACAATTGATGATGACACTCAGACGGATATCCATCCCATTAATGATCTTTTTTCTCACGGCCTGCGCGACGACTCCGACAGGAAGAAGTCAGTTGGCTTTTATGCCGGATAGCGAGCTGAATGCAATGGGTCTGCAAGCCTTTTCGGATTTGAAGCATGAAAAGGCGATCAATCAAAATGGGCAGGAAAATGAATTTGTGCGTTGTATTGCCACAGCCATTACGCGTGAAGTGGGCGGTAATTGGGAAGTGGTTGTGTTTGAAGATAAGACGCTGAATGCTTTTGCTTTACCCGGAAATAAAATTGGCGTACACACAGGATTGGTTGATTTAGTGACTAATCAGGATCAACTTGCGTCTGTGATAGGTCATGAAATTGGGCATGTGCTGGCTCGACATAGCAATGAAAGGATGTCACAAAAACTGGGGGCGCAAATGGGTGTTTCATTGATTGCTGCAGTAGCTGCACCGCAGACGCCATTAGGGCAAACTGCCCTGAGTATGCTCGGTATTGGAGCGCAATATGGATTGATTATGCCGTTCAGTCGATTGCATGAAAGTGAGGCCGACACGATTGGTTTGGAATTGATGGCCAAAGCAGGATTTGATCCTTCTGAGAGTGTAACCCTGTGGCAGAAAATGGCACAAGCCAGTCAAGGACCGCAACCTGTCGAATTTTTATCGACTCACCCATCGCATGCAACACGCATTGATGATTTACGAGCACATCTTCCCAAAATGATGAAAATCATGCAGCAAGCACGCGCGGCAGGTAAAAAACCAAACTGTAAGAAATAAACCATCACTATCGGGGATCAGGTTCGCTGGCCGGGAAATCCAATTCCACTTTTGCACCGTCAGGGTCATGGCAGAATAATTGCCAGCTCTCCAGATCTTTTAAGCGGTTCAACTTAAAGTTAATGCCATGTTGCTTTAAGCTATCCACCACAGCTTGCAGATTGCTGGCAGTAAAGGCCATGTGATCAATCACTCCGGCAGCTTGAGAGGGCACTGGTTTTCCGGCCATGATATGCAGAATGGCCTGATTGCCAGCATATAACCATGCACCTGGAAACGAGAATGGCGGGCGATAGCCTTCCGTCAGTCCCAGTATTCCGATATAAAACGCTTTGCTTCTGTCCAGATCACTGCTCAAAACCGTGAAATGATTCATACCCTCAATGATCATCTTTCTTACCTTATCAATAAAAGCTAATTTATAGCATGGATTTTCATGTCATAAACTGACGATTCATTTTTTATTGAAAATTGATCAGTCTGCATTTCGTATGAGAAATTAACCAACCAAAAGGTGTCGGATGCTATCCAAGATATGATCCGGTTTTCACGCTTTATTCCCGTCTTTCCTCATCCTAAGCATCACTATAATTAGAAGAGTCTTTAAAGAAGATATTTCTGATGTCGTAGAGCGTTCCTGTATATAAAGATACTTACTCATCAGTAAGTGGTTATTCAAGGCTTTATCTTAGATAAGAGGAATATCAACTATGCTACAGGAGCAAACAATGACTACGATAGCGGCGTCAGCAAGTTCTACAACCAGTCAGGGGGTCAACGAATTCCTAACTTTTCGTTTGGGAAAGGAAGAATATGGAATCGAGATCCTCAAGGTACAAGAGATTCGTGGCTACGATTCGATCACACGAATCGCCAATGCGCCTGAGTTTATCAAAGGGGTGGTCAATCTGCGTGGCATCATTGTTCCGATTATCGACATGAGGATCAAATTCAGGTTGGGCAACGCGGATTATGATCAGTTTACCGTGGTAATTATTTTAAATCTGGACGGACGTGTCATGGGAATAGTGGTGGATGGTGTTTCTGATGTCATTAGTCTTGGTGCGGATCAAATGCGCCCAACACCGGGATTTGGTTCAGTAATTGATACCGAATACATCATGGGATTGGGAACAGTTGATGAGCGTATGCTGATATTGATTGATATCGAGAAGTTGATGAGTAGCAGTGATATGGGTCTGATTGAGAAAAGTATTAATTAATTGAATGTCTATTCTTAGTCAGAAATGAACGGAGGTTATAGTGTTTAAAAATATGACAATAAAATCGCAATTAGTAATCGTGATCAGTTTCTTATCACTGTTGTTGATGGGTATAGGCACTTTCTCAGTATATGGATTGAATCAAACTAATCATTCCTTTAAAGGCGTTTATGAAGATCGTACGGTACCCTTGGGGGATCTGAGTTTGGTTCTGGATGGTATGCAACGTGGGCGTCTGAATGCAGCCATATCCGCATACGGGAGAAAGGCTGAATTGGTCAAAGAGCGGCAAGCGATGACTGATCAGCGCGACGCTGAGATTGCTACGGCCTGGAAAAAATACATGGCAACTAACTTGACACCTTTGGAAGCGACTTTGGCTGAAACTTCTGCTCAGCGCTGGAAGATTTATACCGATTCGCGCAATCGCACAATGAGTCTGGCGGCCGCGGGCGATTATGATGGCGCGGTTGTCAATATGATCGGTGATGCCGGTGCGAAATTTGATGCGGTTCATGAAACCATGCTGAAGCTGATTCAATTGCAGCGCGATGAAAGTAAGACAGAATTTTTAAAAGCTCAGGATCACTACGATCAAACTTTTATGATTACAGGGGTTGTCATTGCGTTGGGAATACTACTGGCAATTGTTCTCGGATTTTTGCTAATGAGTGCCATTGTTGTGCCGCTAAAAAAAGCGGTTGATATCGCTGACGCTGTTGCCTCTGGTGACTTGACCAGTCGCATTGAAGTGGATTCAAGCAATGAAACCGGTCGCTTATTGCAGGCACTGAAAACCATGAATGACAATCTGGTGGATTTGGTCGGTAAAGTACGGATGAGCACCGACCAAATTGCGACTGCATCGAGTGAAATTGCTGCGGGTAATTCTGATTTAAGCCAGCGCACCGAGAAACAGGCATCCAGTCTGGAAGAAACCGCTTCTTCCATGGAAGAATTGACGTCTACAGTCAAACAAAATGCCGATAATGCCCGCCAGGCCAATCAACTGGCTTCGGGTGCTTCTGAAATTGCAGTGAAGGGCGGTATTGTCGTTGGTCAGGTTGTACAAACCATGAGTTCCATCAATGAGAGTTCCAAAAAGATCGTGGATATTATCAGTGTCATTGATGGCATCGCTTTCCAGACCAATATTCTGGCGTTGAATGCCGCCGTGGAAGCTGCTCGCGCCGGCGAGCAGGGGCGGGGATTTGCGGTGGTGGCGACCGAAGTGCGCACGCTAGCACAGCGCTCTGCTGCAGCGGCCAAGGAAATCAAGGAATTGATCAATGCTTCTGTGAGTAAAGTAGCCGATGGCACTCGCTTGGTTGATGAAGCCGGCGCCACTATGGATGAAATTGTCAGCGCGGTTAAACGGGTGACGGATATCATGAGTGAGATCTCTGCAGCTTCGCAGGAGCAAAGTTCAGGCATTGAACAAGTGAATCAGGCCGTGACACAGATGGACGAAGTGACTCAGCAAAATGCAGCGCTGGTGGAAGAAGCGACAGCCGCAGCGGAATCCATGCAGGAACAGGCGCAAACATTAACTCATGCGGTTACGGTCTTTAAATTGTCTGGCGGCCACATGACGGCTCCGTCACTGGTGAAAAGAAGCAATCGTTCTTCAACAATTACCAAGCTGCCCAATCGCGGACCTGCGACTAATAAAACAGTCGTTGGCGTCAGTGCGGATTCCGCATCGATGGCAACATCCATGCAAGCTCGCAAGGTAGCAGCGGGTGGTGGTGATGATTCCTGGGAAGAATTTTAATACTTGTTTTTTTAATGTGCTGATGCAAGCATAAAAGGCACGATTACCTGTGTTAACTATTGGTAGATCAATAATGAGAGTTGATGGAGTAAAGAAATGTCGATATTAGATCGTATGAATTTGCCGCAAAAGCTCACCATCATGAGCGTGGTTTTTCTATTCATCGCAGTGATTCCCGCTACGTTGTTCACCAATTCAATCTTCAGTCAATTGGATACGACAGAACATAAGGTCGCTGGTGCCGGGCCGATTATTGCTTTACAAAAAGTAATTCAGTTTACTCAGCAACACCGTGGCGTATCGGCTGGTATGTTGAGTGGGAATGATGCTTTGGCCGCCCGTTTACCGGAGACGCAAAACGAGTTAAAAAAGGCAATGGAGGGTGTTGATGCCAAGATAAAAGAATCGCAATTGTCATCCAAGATATCGTCGATCTGGGTAGCGCAGAAACAGCGTTTGCTCGAGATTCAGCAAGCGGTCTCAGCGCGCCAGCTGAAAGCTGCAGACAGTACCGCGCAACATTCCCAAATCATTGTAGACCTCATGTCGATCGGTGACGAAATTCTGGATGTGTCGGGTCTTTCCTTGGATTCAGTGGCCAATACTTATTATCTGATCAATGCCACCATGGTGAATGCGCCACGATTGGCTGAAAACATGGGACAGATGCGTGCGTTGGGAACCAATTCACTGGCAGCGGGCAGTCTGTTGCCTGATGCACGTGCAAGGACGGCATATATATATAGCAATGTGAACCTGCTGCTTTCCGATCTGATGCGCAATATTGGTAAGGCCACGAGTGTCGATGCACAAATGAAAACCGCATTGGAATTAAAAACGAATGAAGTCAAGGCGCAAATTGACAAGGTAATGCTGATGACCAATCAGCAGTTGATCAATGCGCAAGAGTTAAAATTTTCCGCCGATGAATTTTTCTCCGAATATACGCGTGCTATTGATGTCCTTTATACGTTTAATGCCATTGCGGGTGAAAATCTGGTGAATGCTCTCAACGCGCGGGTTGTCGATTTGAAGCAGGCGCTGTATTTGATGCTGGGTATGATGTGTGTCGTTTTATCAGTTGCGGCCTTATTTTCAATCACCATTGTGCGCAGCATCACCGGACCGATGCGGGAAGCCATTGCGGTTGCTGAAGCCGTTGCGTCAGGTGATTTGACCAGTCGCATCGAAGTGAAATCAACCAACGAAACCGGTCATTTGATGCAAGCGCTGAAAACCATGAATGAGAATTTGGTTGAGCTGGTGGGTAAGGTGCGTATGGGCACGGATTCTATTGCAACGGCATCGAGCGAAATTGCAGCGGGTAATTCGGATTTAAGTCAACGCACCGAGGAACAGGCCTCCAGTTTGGAAGAAACCGCTTCTTCCATGGAAGAACTGGCTTCTACCGTGAAACAGAATGCGGATAATGCTCGTCAAGCCAATCAATTGGCGGTTGGTGCCTCTGAAGTGGCCGTCAAAGGCGGCAACGTGGTTGGCCAGGTTGTGCAAACCATGAGCTCCATCAATGAAAGCTCGAAGAAAATTGTCGATATCATCAGCGTGATTGACGGCATTGCATTTCAAACCAATATTCTGGCATTAAATGCTGCGGTAGAAGCTGCTCGTGCTGGTGAGCAGGGGCGTGGATTCGCGGTGGTGGCGACCGAAGTGCGTACACTGGCGCAACGCTCTGCTGCAGCTGCCAAAGAAATCAAGGAACTGATCAATGATTCTGTGAGTAAAGTGGAAGATGGCACTCGGCTGGTCGATGAGGCTGGTGCCACCATGGATGATATTGTCAGCGCGGTGAAACGAGTGACGGATATCATGAACGAGATTTCCGCCGCTTCGCAGGAACAAAGTTCCGGCATTGAACAAGTGAATCAAGCCGTGACGCAGATGGATGAGGTCACGCAACAAAACGCGGCGCTGGTGGAAGAAGCTTCCGCCGCTGCGGAATCCATGCAGGAACAAGCGCAGGTATTAACACAAGCCGTTACTGTCTTTAAACTGTCGGGCGGTCATGCGGCTGCGCCGACTCCTGTGAAAAGGGGCAATCGTGTTTCTGTTGCCAAGCTGCCTAATCGTGGATCTGCAACTAAAAAAGCAGCCATAAGTGTAAATTCCAATTCTACGGAGATATCCGCCCAACCGCGTAAGGTGGCAGCAGCTGGCGGCGGTGATGATTGGGAAGAGTTCTAAACTGAAAGTGATTTATTCCTGGTTCATCTTTGACAAAAGCGGCTTAAGAAAACGCCTGGTCTGTTCAGATTCGGGCGTTTTTCTTTTTTTGAGCATATTTCTTGTATCCCTATAATGCAGTTCTTTCTATCTTAAAGATATATCGTTATTTTTCATGGTTATTCGATGGTTGCTTCATTCTGAATTTCAGTAAGATAGACGGTTCGGTTTAAAGAAATTTTTTCCGCTATCTGACGGAATCGGGCAAATACTGATCAGTCTCTGAAAACTGGCAAGCGGTGACCGGTAAATCCATGGATTGGATTACTAATGAGTGCGAATGATTGTTCTAGGAGCAAGATATTGCCGGGAGTTTCTAATGTTTAAAAACATAAGAATAAAATCACTGTTAATCAGTGTGATAGGTTTGTTATCGACATTGTTGATTGGGATGAGCACTTGGGGTTTGTACAGCATTCATCAATCCAATGACGGCTTAAAGACGATATATCTGGATCGTACGATGCCAGCTGTAGATTTGGCAACTATCAATGACATATGGGAAATGGTGCGTAAGAATGCCATTGCAATAGCAAATACGAAGGATGCTGCTTTTGCAAAAATCAAGGCAGAAGAAACCGTGCAGACAATCAAACGGGCTGAAGGGATCTGGACAAAGTATATGCAGACCGAGCTGACGGTTGAAGAAGAGCGGCTTGCCAAGAAGAAGCTGGAGTTACATGCTGCGTATGTGACATCGATAACGCGAATTTTCCGGATGACGATGGCCGGGGATGCTGAAGGTGCCGCCAGGCAACTCAAAGACGTTGCGGAACCATTGTTTTATGATCTGCATGAGACTATTTACCGCATGATCACTCTGCAGGGTACTGTGGCTGCAGAAAAGTATGCGGAAGCACAAAGTGAATACGATTTCATTTTTATGGTTACTAGTATCATTGTCAGTTCGGGTGTACTCCTGGCAGTTATTGCGGGATATTTTCTGATACGCGCAATTGTAGGGCCGTTAAGTGAAGGCATTGCAGTAGCTAACGCCGTTGCTTCGGGCGATTTGACCAGTCGTATTGAGGTGCATTCAACCAACGAAACCGGTCGCTTAATGTTGGCACTGAAGCAAATGAATGACAATCTGGTTGAGTTTGTCAGTAAAGTGCGCATGGGTACGGATTCTATTGCAACGGCGTCGAGTGAAATCGCAGCGGGAAATTCGGATTTAAGTCACCGTACTGAGGAACAGACCTCCAGCTTGGAGCAAACCGCTTCTTCCATGGAAGAACTGGCTGCTACCGTGAAACAGAATGCGGATAATGCCCGTCAAGCCAATCAACTGGCGGTTGGTGCCTCTGAGGTGGCCGTCAAAGGTGGCGCCGTGGTTGGTCAGGTAGTGCAAACCATGAGCTCCATCCATGAGAGCTCCAGAAAAATTGTCGATATCATCAGCGTTATTGATGGCATCGCATTCCAGACCAATATTCTGGCGTTGAATGCTGCGGTAGAAGCTGCTCGTGCTGGTGAGCAGGGACATGGATTTGCGGTGGTGGCAACTGAAGTGCGCACGCTGGCACAACGTTCTGCTGCGGCTGCCAAAGAAATCAAGGAATTGATCAGGGATTCTGTGAGCAAGGTGGAAGATGGTACCCGGCTGGTCGATGAAGCGGGCGCCACCATGGATGAGATTGTCTGCGGGGTTAAACGAGTGACGGATATCATGAGCGAGATTTCTGCCGCATCGCAGGAACAAAGTTCTGGTATTGAGCGAGTCAATCAAGCCGTGACGCAAATGGATGAGGTCACGCAACAAAATGCGGCCTTGATGGAAGAAGCCTCGGCTGCTGCGGAATCCATGCAGGAACAAGCGCAAGCGTTAACGCAAGCCGTTACCGTATTTAAGCTATCCGGTGGCTATAGAGCGCCTGCTTTGATGAAAAGAAGTAACCGCCGTACAGCTACTCAATTACTCAATCGTGCAACAGGAACTGAAATGGAGACAATCCGTTCAGATTCGGCACCAGAATCAGCTCAAGCCGCATAAGCTGGCAGCAGCTGGTGTGAGCGGATGAAATCTTTAAGCACTGCAAAATTTAAATGCTGATGTGAGTCAGTAGCACTCAGGAGCTCATTGCTAAGATACGGAGGAAACCAATTTTCTTCGTGTCTTTTCTGCTTATTGCTATTGTGGAGTCAATGGGTACAACAAATTTAATTGCCGTGGGCCATGTTTTAGAATGGTGATATACCCATGATCACTGACTGATTCGCCAGGGAGCGATGTCGCGCTCAACGACGAGCTGATGATTGCTGATGCTGCTGCCATCAAAATTAGCTTGCTCCTGTGCGTTGATCTGATAAACCCCCGATGCGACGTGGATCTTGATCTGCCCATCCGCTACCGCAATGTTGCTGCTGCCATCCTTGTTCATGCGAATGCTGAAACGAGTGCCGATATCTTTTATGACAGCCTTGCCTACTTTAATTTCGAGCTTGTCAGTGGCATTTTTCTGGATGTCAAAATAAACATTGCCTTTGAATAGTTCAACTTGCAGTGGTTGACCGTTTTTAACCGCAACCGTACTGTGAATGTCTAGTGCCATATCGATATGCGATGCTATAGCGGTGGTGAGGAGCGGTTCCGATTTTGTTTCATAAAAACGAATGCTTTGCGGCTTGGAAATAAACCAGGCCAAAATACCCAGCAATGCGCCAATGCTGAGAATTGAGCAGTGCAACAAAAAACGCCGCCAACTGAAAACAAAGTTGAAAGGGGATAGGACCGGTGGTTTTTTAGGTGTTTGCATCTGAATTTGGCAAAATAGAGGATGAAAATAAACATTATATACTGACTAAAAATAATTTTTTTAGTCTGGAGCTCAGGAGAAATTTATCAGCATTAGCTGATTGGTTTTATGTCGTGTGTAGGTGCGTTGGGAACGTTTCCCAGCGGCCTGTCAGATACTTGCGCAATCTAAATTTATTGGGCAAATTAAATGGGATTTTTGCTGTTTAACCAATTTTCCCGAGCATTCCGTGCTTGAGAAAAAGCCTTTTCAAGCGCTGCACCGTCATTATTTTTCAGCATAACCTGTAAAGCATGCAATTCTTTCTGATAGGCATCCATTTGTGAGAGCAAGGCCTCACGATTGGCCAAACAGATGTCGCGCCACATTTCCGGTGAGCTGCCGGCGATGCGGGTGAAGTCGCGCAGTCCGCTGCCGGCAAAGCGTAACAAATTCCCCAGTTGATCGGTGCTGTGATTGAGGTGATTCATCATAGTGAAAGCCAGTGCATGCGGCAGATGGCTGGTGGCTGCGAGAATTTTGTCATGCTCGTCGGCCGGCATTAGTGAGACCTCGGCACCGCAGGCTTGCCATAGTTGAGTAACTCGATCAACAGCATTGATACTGGTTTCCGCGAACGGGGTCAGGATGACATGTTTGTTGCGATATAAATCGGCTTGTGATGCTTGAGCACCACTTTGTTCCGTGCCGGCTATGGGGTGTCCGGGCACGAACTGATGGCGGTTTTGTAAGGGGAGATGGCTGCGCGCTGCGACAATGACATCCTGTTTGGTGCTGCCGACATCTGTGACGATAGTATTGGTTTGCAAGTGGGGAACGATCTGCGCCATGATGTTTGCCGTCTGGCCTACTGGCATCGCCAGTAAAACCAGATCCGCATTGTGTACGGCAGATGGTATATCGGCGGCAATGTCATCAATCACGCCAAGATCAAGGGCGCATTGTAAATTCTGACGGCTACGTCCGACACCGACCCTGTGTTTGACGAGACCAGCTTTGTGCAGCGCCAAGGCGAATGAGCCACCGATCAAACCGACACCGATAATGACCAGTTTGTTAAGTTTCGTTGTGTTCGTCATGAATTAACGCTGTGAATCACAAACTGCGTCCGATGACTTCTGCGATGCCTCTCAATGAACCCATCAGATCCTTGAATTCCTGAGGATTCAGTGCCTGATCGGCGTCGCACCAGGCTTCACATGGATTGGGGTGCATTTCCACCAGCAAACCGTCAGCGCCTGCTGCAATCGCTGCGCGTGCCAGAGCCGGAACCATCCAGGCTTTACCACCGGCATGCGAAGGATCGATGATGACCGGCAAGTGCGTTTCACGCTTGAGGACCGGCACGCACGTGACATCCATGACATTACGGTAAGCAGTTTCAAATGTACGAATTCCTCGTTCACAGAAAATAATATTATGATTGCCGCCCGCTGCGATATATTCTGCCGCCATGAGCCACTCGGAAATGGTGGCGGACAGGCCGCGCTTGAGAATGACCGGTTTGTTGATACGACCGACTTCTTTCAGTAGATCAAAATTCTGCATGTTGCGTGTGCCGATTTGGATGACGTCGACATCATGCTTGAGAAAAGTGTCGAGCATGCGTACATCCATCAGTTCGGTAACAATCGGTAAGTTGTATTTGTCGGCAGCCTGGCGGAATATGCTCAAGCCATCTACGCCTTTTCCCTGAAAAGTGTAAGGGCTGGTACGCGGTTTGAAAGCGCCACCGCGCATCAAGCGGCAACCGGCGGCAGCCACTTGCTGCGCGGCCAGATCCATTTGTTCCTGTGTCTCCACGGAGCAGGGACCGCCAATCACTTGTACTTGGTTGCCACCGATGGGGATGCCGCGCACATCGATGATCGAATCTTGTTTGTGGGATTCGCGCGAAACAATTTTGTATTGTTTGACGATGTGCATGGAATACTCAACACCCGGCATGGAATCAAACGATTCCGGATCGAGCTTGCTTTCATCGCCGATAGCGCCAATGACAATGCGGTTGGTGCCGCGTGAAATATTGACACCGTGACCCATGTCCTGGATTTTTTTTACGACCGCACCGATTTGTTCTTCGGATACATCTTTGTTCATTATGATGATCAAGCCAATTCTCCCATTGCATACTCAAGTGATTCCAGGAATCGTTTGTTTTCGGATGCCAACCCTATGGTCACCCGCAGGTGGTGAGGCATTTCATAAATCCCCAGAGGACGAACGATAATGCCTTGTTGCAGAAGTTTCTGATAAACCTTTGGGGTGTTAGTTGCATCGCCTTTTACACAAAAACTGATGAAATTCCCATAAGAAGGAATATATTCAATGCCTAATTTACGGAAACCATCGGTCAGTTGTAACATGCCGGTCCGATTCAAGGCATATGATTTTTGCACAAATTCGGCATCCTGTAACGCTGCCAGCGCACCGACCAGACCAATGCTGCTGACGTTGAACGGTTGACGTACGCGATTCATCAGATTCGCTACGTCGGGGTGTGTCAATCCGTAGCCGACGCGCACACCGGCAAGGCCATATACCTTGGAGAAGGTACGCGTGATCAGTAAGTTAGGAAATTGTTTTAACCATTTGATACTATCTGGTTTATTCGCTTCCGGTAGGTATTCGTGATACGCCTCATCCATGACAATCAATACATCGCGCGATACGCGTTCTATGAAACGGAGGAGATCTTGTTCGCTGGATAAGGTGCCTGTCGGATTGTTGGGGCTGGCGATGAATATGATACGTGCTTCAGGTGTGATGGCATCCAGCATGGCAGGCAGGTCATGACCATAATCCAAGGCGGGAACCGAAATGCCATTGGCGCCCATCATTTGCACCACCAATGGATAAACTGCGAAAGCATGCTGTGAATATACCGCCGCAGCGCCGGGCTTCAGAAAGACGCGTGCGGCAAGATCCAGAATATCATTAGAGCCATTGCCCAATATAATTTGTTCGGGATCAACGGCATAGCGATTGGATAATGCAGCTTTTAACTCATAGCCGCTGCCATCTGGATAAAGCGCGACATCATGCAGCGTATTGATCATGGCATCCAGTGCGAGTGGGCTGCTTCCCAGCGGATTCTCGTTGGAAGCCAATTTGATGACACTCGAGGCATCCAATCCCATTTCTCTCGCTAGCTCACTAATAGGTTTTCCCGGTTGATAAGGCTGGATGGAGCGGATATATTCCGGTGCAAAGTCACAAAGATTCATAGATTTGAATTTATTAACAAGATAAAAGTGCAAGGGTAACGAATTTAAATATGGGGTCTATTCAACGGCAGCAAATAATTAAGTAGCTGGATAAGACCCGAGAATTTTCAGAAAAGCCGCTTTTTCTCTTATTCCTTCAAGGGCAGCAGCCACTGGCGCATCTTCTTGATGTCCTTCGATATCAATAAAAAATACATATTGCCAAAGACCGGTACGCGATGGGCGTGATTCCAGGCGGCTCATGCTGACTCCATGGAGTGCCAGGGGTTCCAATAAATTGTAGATAGCCCCGGAGCGGTTATTGGTCGATAGGATCAGCGAGGTTTTATCTTTGCCAGAGATATTTATCATTTGCTTGCCAATGACTACAAAACGGGTGGTGTTTTTAGGGTCGTCTTCAATATTTTCTGCACAGATAGATAATCCAAATAACTCGGCAGCTCTTTTGCTGGCAATTGCCGCTGCTTGTTTGTCAATGGAGGCTTGTCGCGCGGCATCTGCATTACTGGCTGCGTTGATCAGTGCTGTGCTGGGAATATGCGGTAAGTGGGTGCAGAGCCATTGATGGCACTGTGCTAGCGATTGCGGGTGAGAATAAACTTTGTTGATTTGTGCTAAATCAGTTTGCTGAGCCATCAGGAACTGATGCACGGGCAGTTGGATCTCACCACAAATAGTGAGCGGTGTCTGTAACAGTAGGTCCATGGATCTGCCGACCGCGCCTTCGGAAGAGTTTTCAACTGGAACTACGCCATAATTGACGGAATCCGATTCTACTTCGTGAAACACTTCATCAATCGAATCGCAGGCGACCGTTGTGATGGCGCTGCCAAAGCGCCTCAATGCCGCTTCTTCAGAGAAAGTGCCATTCGGGCCCAGGTAGGCTACGCTCATGGGTTTTTCCAAGGCACGACAGACGGACATGATCTCGGTAAAGAGCTGTTTGAGATGCTCATTGGAGATGGGGCCGGGATTTTCCTGTTGAATGCGCGACAATATTTGCGCTTCTCGTTCAGGTCGATAGACAATACCACTTTTTTTTATTTTGCCAATTTGTTGCGCAAGTTCGGCGCGCGTGCTGACGAGTTTAAGTAATTCGCTGTCAATAGCGTCAATCTGATCGCGTAATTGTTTGAGTTGTTCAGGCATTACTGATGAAAAGTTGTTCTAATGATAATTAATCAGAGTCTCAGAGTTTATCTGGGAAAGGGTATGTGACGTGCCATCAGCACGCCTGTGATGCTACTAATTTCATTCACTACGCTTGGTGGTACCGGGCTATCCGCATCAACCAGCGTATAGGCGATTTCACCTCGTGACTTGTTGATCATATTATGGATATTCAATCCGGCTGTAGCCATGCAGGTGGAAATTTGTCCCAGAATGTTGGGAACATTGGCGTTGGCTACGGCGATCCGATAAGGGGAATCGCGTTCCATGATGATATCAGGGAAATTAACGGTGTTTTTGATATTCCCATTTTGCAAATAGTCCATGAGTTGATTGACAACCATGACTGCACAGTTATCTTCTGCTTCTTGCGTTGAGGCGCCAAGATGCGGCAAGGTGATCACTGCTTTTTGGTGTTGTAATTTTTCACTGGGAAAATCACATACATAGTATTTTATTTTGTTGGTTGCTATACCCTTCAGAATAGCGTCTTCATCAACGATAGCACTGCGCGAGAAATTCAACAGAATGGCATGTTGCTTCATTATTTTTACGCTGCTTTCGTTGATCAGATGGCGTGTCGAATCCAATAATGGTACATGCACGCTGATAAAATCACTATGACGCAGCAAGTCTTCGATGCTCTGCGCTTTTTTAACTTCGGAGGATAGACTCCAGGCTGAGTCGACGGTAATTTTGGGATCATAACCGATGACTTTCATACCTAACTTGATCGCTGCATCGGCTACCAAGCGGCCAATTTCACCCAAGCCGATGATGCCCAAGGTGCGGCCAGGTAATTCGATGCCGGAAAAGCGTTTCTTGCCATCTTCTGCCTGCTTGTTCATCGTTGTATCATCGCCCTGCAACGTATCTACGAACTGCAATGCATGCGACAGATTGCGTGCGGCCAGCCACATACTCGCCAGGACCAATTCTTTGACTGCATTTGCATTGGCACCGGGGGTATTGAATACGGGGATGCCACGACTACTCATTTCCTGAACAGGAATGTTATTGGTGCCGGCGCCCGCGCGTCCGATTGCCATGACACTGCGGGGAATTTCGCAGTTCAGCATGTTTTGTGAGCGCACCAGAATAGCATCAGGTTCAGCAATATCATCACTGACCTGATAGTAATCAGCAGGAAAGCGCTTTAAGCCATGCGACGAAATCTGATTAATGGTGAGAATCTTGAAGATTCTATGTTGATGTTCAGGCATGCTGACTGGCAAACTCCTTCATAAATGCTACCAATTTTGCCACACCTTCCATTGGCATGGCATTATATATCGAAGCACGCATGCCTCCTACCGAACGATGGCCTTTGAGCTGAATCAGACCATGATTTTTCGCTTGTTTAAGAAATTCTTCATCCAATGCAGGATTTTTTAGTGTAAAGGGAACATTCATGCGTGAGCGATCTGATTTAACCACCGGGCAATGATAGAAATCGGTGTTGTCGAGCAAATCATACAAAAGATTCGCTTTGGCAATATTGGCTGCTTCAATGACGGCTAATCCTCCCCTATGCTTCAACCATGCAAATACCAGCCCGGTAATATACATGGCATAGGTTGGCGGGGTATTAAACATAGAATCATTTTTTGCATGAATCTGATAATTATATAGAGTGGGCGTTGCAGGTATCGGCATGCCGAGTAAATCTTCGCGCACAATGACGAGTGTCAATCCGGCGGGCCCCAGGTTTTTCTGGGCGCCTGCGTAGATCAATCCAAAACGTGTAACATCCAGCGGTCGTGATAAGATGTTGGATGACATATCGGCGACGAGCGCAATATCGCCGTTGGGATCGATGTCAGGTATCCAGTTAAACTCTACACCACCGATAGTTTCATTGCTAGTGTAATGGATATAGGCGGCTTCTGGATTCAGGCGCCATTTATCCTGTGCGGGTGCATAGGTAAAATTTGCATTCTCGGAAGAAGCGGCGATATTCACTGTGCAATAGCGACTGGCTTCTTCGATGGCTTTCGTAGACCATTGACCGGTATTGATATAGTCCGCGGTTTTTTTGCCGCGCAACAAGTTCATAGGCACCATGGAGAACTGGCTGGTGGCTCCACCTTGCAAGAATAAAATCTTATAATTTTTCGGTATTCCGACCAATTCCCGCAAATCACTTTCGGTTTTCTCGGCAATGGCCATAAATTCTTTGCCACGATGACTCATTTCCATGACAGACATGCCACTACCATGCCAGTCCAGCATTTCATCCCGTGCTTGCTGCAGAACTTCCTTGGGTAGAACCGCTGGTCCTGCACTGAAATTATAAATTGGGTCCATTGTGTTTTCTCTGGTCAATGTTTTTGGGTTTTCAGAGATTCGGCAATATCTCTGAGTTAACTTTCATCGTTAATTTCATTGTCGTTGCTATTGTCATTGTCGTCGTCATCGCTTTCTATGACTCTCTCCAGACCGGCCAGTTTTTCACCGGCATCCAAATTGATTAAAGTGACTCCCTGGGTGGCGCGGCTCATTTCTCGCACTTCATTGACGCGCGTGCGGATGAGTATGCCGCCGGAAGTGATCAGCATAATTTCGTCGTCCGGCTTGACCAATTTTGCCGTGACCACTTTTCCATTGCGCTCGCTGGTTTTTATCGCGATCATGCCTTGTGTGCCACGATTGTGGCGGGTGTATTCGCTGATGGGAGTTCGTTTACCGTAGCCATTTTCGGTTGCGGTCAAGACAGCGAGATCTTCATTTTCAGCCACTAGCAAGGAAATGACTTTTTGTCCGATGCCGAGTTTCATGCCACGTACACCGCGCGCAGTTCGTCCCATCGGGCGCACATCGTTTTCGCTGAATCGCATGGCTTTACCATTGTCAGAGAACAGCATGACGTCATGCTTACCTTCAGTCAGCTCGACACCAATCAGGTAATCACCTTCATCCAATCCGATGGCGATGATGCCATTGTTGCGTGGACGGGAAAATTCGGATAATGGGGTTTTCTTAACTGTACCAAAGGAAGTTGCCATAAATATAAAGCGGGTTTCATCAAAAGCTTTAACGGGCAGGATAGCATTAATTTTTTCGCCTTCCTCAAGCTGTACCAGATTAATGATGGGTTTGCCACGAGATAGCCGACCACCTTGCGGTACTTCATACACCTTGATCCAATATACGCGCCCCAGGCTTGAAAAGCATAAGATATAGTCATGTGTATTGGCGATGAATAATTTGTCGATGAAATCATCTTCTTTAGTGCTGGTGGCCAGTTTGCCGCGCCCGCCACGTTTTTGTGCGCGATATTCATCGAGTAACTGGGATTTTATGTATCCGCCGTGCGATAGTGTCACCACCACATCGGCGGGGGTAATCAAATCTTCCATGCTCAAGTCTTGCGTATCGATAACAATTTCGCTGCGGCGAATATCACCAAACTGTTGTCTGATGGTATCGAGCTCTTCGGTAATAATGCGGGTAATGCGTTCTGGATTGGCCAGGATATCAAGATAATCAATAATCTTATCCATGACTTCGCGATATTCGTCGACGATCTTTTCTTGTTCCAATCCGGTTAAGCGTTGCAGGCGTAATTCCAAAATAGCTTGTGCCTGTGCATCGGATAAGCGGTAACCCCGAGCCTGCAAACCAAATTCATCTCCTAAACCATCGGGACGAAGGGCATTGGCATCTGCCAGGGCGCGCGACAGCATTTCTTCAACCAATGGCGAACGCCAAATTTTTGACATGATCGCATCTTTTGCGACAGAAGGCGTCGGAGCCGCTTTGATTAAGGCGATAATTTCATCGACATTGGATAGCGCAACTGCCAAGCCTTCCAATAGGTGACCGCGTTCACGGGCTTTTTTCAGTTCAAATGCCGTGCGACGAGTAACCACTTCACGGCGATGGCGCAGGAATGCATCCAGGATCTGCTTTAAATTCAGCAGGCGTGGCTGACCATCGAGTAATGCCACCATGTTCATTCCGAAGGTGTCTTGCATTTGTGTTTCTTTGTACAAGTTGTTCAGAATGACTTCAGGTACTTCGCCACGCTTTAATTCAATCACGACACGCATGCCTGATTTGTCGGATTCGTCACGCAGATCGGAGATGCCTTCAATTTTTTTATCGCGAACCAGTTCACCAATGCGAATGAGTAAATTAGCCTTGTTGACCTGATAGGGCAGTTCATCGACGACAATACATTGCCGGCTACCTTTTTCCATGTCTTCAAAATGGGTGCGAGCACGCATAACGACGCGACCACGACCTGTGCGATAACCATCTCTGACCCCGGAAATGCCGTAAATAATACCGGCAGTGGGAAAATCCGGTGCCGGAATGTGCTCAATCAGTTCATCAACACTAATTTCAGAATTATTGAGGAGCGCAAGACAGGCATTGATCACTTCATTCAGATTGTGAGGAGGAATGTTGGTTGCCATGCCTACCGCAATGCCTGATGAGCCATTGATCAGCAGATTCGGAATTTTGGCAGGAAGTATGAGTGGTTCTTTTTCAGAATCATCATAATTGGGACCAAAATCTACGGTTTCTTTGTCAAGATCAACCAGTAACTCATGAGCAATGCGCGACATGCGGATCTCAGTGTAGCGCATGGCGGCAGCATTATCGCCATCTACCGAACCAAAGTTTCCCTGGCCGTCAACCAGCATGTATCGCAGGGAAAAATCTTGTGCCATGCGAACAATGGTGTCATAGACAGCCGTGTCTCCATGTGGATGGTATTTACCAATAACATCACCCACAATACGTGCTGATTTTTTATAAGGCCTGTTCCAATCATTGGAAAGCTCATGCATGGCAAACAATACGCGTCGATGTACTGGCTTCAGTCCATCACGAACGTCGGGAAGTGCGCGACCTACAATGACACTCATCGCGTAATCAAGATAGGAACGCCGCATTTCTTCTTCGAGGCTAATGGGCAGGGTTTCCTTGGCAAATTGGTTCATGTCTTATGATCTTGAGAAACAATAGGTTACAGTACAGGTATATTTCTTCATTATTGATTCAAAGAATATATAAATCTGCCCATTCTAACATGTTGCTACCGCTTCTCAGTTAACTTTGAAATATTGAACCTACAAAATTGCGATGATAAGTGGATCTTCAAAGAAAAAAAACTTGAAAAAGGTGGTTAAATAGGTGAATATAATTGTTTCTTCAAAACATCCTTGCTTGTCTACGAGGATCCTTAATTGAATTTTCCACCTGAAATGTGAGTGTTGTGTAGTGTCTAATTTGATGAATACTTATTCACGATTGCCTGTTACCTTTGTTAAAGGCGAAGGGGTGTGGTTGTGGGATGATCAAGGTGAGCGGTACCTGGATGCATTGGCCGGGATCGCTGTGTGTGGACTGGGGCATTGCCATCCAAGATTAACCAAAGCAATCTGTGAACAGGCTAAAACGTTAATCCATACTTCGAATCTTTTTCATATTGAAAAGCAGGAACAGCTGGCTGAGCACCTGACCGAATTATCGGGAATGGATAATGCTTTTTTCTGTAATTCAGGAGCGGAAGCTAATGAAACGGCAATTAAATTGGCTAGATTGCATGGGCATAACAAGGGAATCTCACTGCCTACTATTATCGTCATGGAACGTTCTTTTCATGGTCGTACGATGGCAACTTTGACAGCAAGTGGCAATCGCAAAGTACAGGCTGGATTTGAACCATTGTTGACGGGGTTTGTGCGAGTGCCCTACAACAATATGGAAGCGGTCACTCAGGTTGCCGTGAATAACAAAGATGTGGTTGCAGTGCTCGTGGAGCCATTTCAAGGCGAGGGTGGAGTCAATATTCCGGAAGCACATTATTTGCAGGAATTGCGGAATCTATGTACTCAATATGGATGGTTTCTGATGTTAGATGAAGTGCAATCCGGTATTGGACGAAGCGGAAAGTGGTTTGCATTTCAACATAGCAATATCAAGCCAGATGTGGTGACGCTAGCTAAAGGTTTAGGGGGAGGCGTTGCGATTGGCGCTTGCTTGGCACGAGGTGTAGCGGCGGAAGTTTTTAAACCAGGTAATCACGCTTCAACATTTGGCGGCAATCCATTGGCATGTGCCGCAGCTATAGAGACATTAGCTGTTATTGCTGAAGAAGATTTGTTAGATCGCGCCGCTCAATTGGGTGATTTCATGCGCGATCGGTTTAGAAATCAGCTTGCCGGTGTGACTGGGGTCGTGCAGGTTAGGGGACAGGGCTTAATTATCGGTATCGAATTAGCGGTGCCTTGTGTTGAATTGGTAAGAAAGGCATTGGCAAAGAAATTATTGATCAACGTGACATCGGATAAAGTGATACGTCTGCTGCCCGCATTTGTAATGCAGCAAGCTGAAGCCGAGCAAGTGGTTGATATGATTTGTGAGTTAATAAAGGAGTTCTTGAATGGCTGATATAGAATACGCGAGGTAAAGTATTTCTAAACGGCTATCTGTCTTGTTATGCAATTTAAGCATTTTCTGCAATTTAATGATTTTTGTCGTGAAGAATATGAGTATTTGTTTGAACGTGCTCGCTGGATAAAGCAGGAGTTCAAGCAGTACCGCCAGTATTGGCCGTTGGCTGATCGGACGTTGGCCATGATATTTGACAAAAACTCGACTCGCACACGCTTGTCATTCGAGGCAGGTATGCATCAATTGGGCGGCGCCGCGATCTATTTATCAACTCGTGATACGCAACTGGGGCGTGGGGAGCCTGTTGAAGATTCTGCGCGTGTTATTTCGCGAATGGTTGATATCATCATGATCCGGACTTACGAGCATGACATCATTAAACGCTTCGCAGAAAACTCACGAGTTCCAGTCATTAATGGTTTGACTGATGAATATCATCCCTGCCAGATTTTGAGCGATATCTTTACTTATACAGAGCACAGGGGAAGTATTGAGGGCAAAATTGTGGCTTGGATTGGTGATTCCAACAATATGTGTAATACCTGGTTACAAGCAGCAGAAATTTTTAATTTTACAGTGCATGTTTCAACGCCACCTGGTTATGACATTGATCCCAAACAAATTGGATTGAACGATACGACACATTTTAAAAAATTTGCAAACCCACGTAAAGCAGTAATGGGAGCGGATCTTGTGACTACGGATGTGTGGACAAGTATGGGATATGAGGCAGAGATGGAGCAAAGAAGAAATGATTTTGCCGAGTTCTGCGTTAATACAGAAATGATGTCTTTAGCTAAAAAAGATGCGCTATTTATGCATTGCTTACCTGCACATCGCGGCGAAGAAGTGACTGCAGAAGTTTTGGATGGACCGCAATCAGTGGTATGGGACGAAGCTGAGAATCGATTGCATACGCAGAAAGCATTGATGGAGTATCTGTTGTTAGGTCGATTGCAAGCTGAAAAATAAATTTATAATTGATAGTCGATTCTTAAAATCATAATTTATGGCAAAAATCGGATTCTGAATAAATAAAAATTAAAGACAATGAAAAAAATTAATAAAGTAGTTCTAGCTTTTTCAGGTGGTTTGGATACATCAGTGATCCTGAAATGGTTGCAAGATACTTATCAATGTGAAGTAGTTACATTTACCGCAGATATTGGTCAAGGGGAAGAAGTTGAGCCGGCACGTATTAAAGCCAAGCAACTAGGTGTTAAAGAAATTTATATTGATGACTTGCGCGAAGAGTTCGTGCGTGACTTTGTGTTTCCAATGTTCCGCGCTAATACGATTTATGAAGGCGAGTATTTATTAGGTACGAGCATTGCTCGGCCATTGATTGCAAAAAGGCAAATTGAAATAGCCAAGAAAACTGGAGCGGATGCTGTTTCACATGGCGCAACAGGGAAAGGGAATGATCAGGTTCGTTTTGAATTGGGGTATTACGCTTTGCAGCCAGATATTCATGTAATTGCACCTTGGCGAGAATGGGATCTAACATCGAGGGAGACGCTACTTCAATACGCTGAACGGCACGGGATACCGGTTGAAATGAAAAAGAAAGATGGTTCTCCTTATAGTATGGATGCCAACTTATTGCATATCTCATATGAAGGCAGAGTTCTCGAAGATCCCACTGCCGAACCAGAAGAGTCGATGTGGCGATGGAGTGTGTCGCCAGAAAATGCGCCAGATGAAGCGGAATATTTAGAATTAGAATTCAGTCGGGGAGATGTCGTCGCACTGAATGGAAGTACGCTATCTCCAGCTGGGGTATTAGAAAAACTCAATCAATTAGGCGGCAAGCATGGCATCGGCAGATTGGATCTGGTAGAGAACCGCTATGTAGGTATGAAATCTCGTGGATGTTATGAAACTCCAGGTGGAACCATTTTATTGCGTGCGCACCGCGCGATAGAATCGATAACTTTAGATCGAGAAGTGGCTCACTTGAAAGACGATTTGATGCCTCGGTATGCCGCATTAATTTACAATGGCTATTGGTGGAGTCCTGAAAGAAAAATCCTCCAAACAATGATAGATGAGTCGCAAGCGAGCGTAAACGGTTGGGTAAGATTGAAGTTGTATAAAGGGAATGTCATCGTGGTTGGCAGAGATTCCCGAACCGATTCGTTATTTGATTCTAATATTGCGACATTTGAAGATGATGCAGGGGCTTATAACCAAGTAGATGCAGCAGGATTTATCAGACTGAATGCATTGAGACTGCGCATCGCAGCTGGTGTAAGGAAAAAGAATAATAAACATTATATATAAGAAAGCTCTAGGAACAAGACTAGGCTGCTGAATCGATACAACAAAATAATTCTCATATAAGAGAAGAGTTATGCCATCGTTTGATATAGTCTCTGAAGTAGATAAACAAGAAATTAGAAATGCAATTGACCAAGCTAACAAAGAGGTTGGGGCTCGATTTGATTTCAAGGGCTCAGATGCGAGAATCGAACAAGTGGATTTTTTATTGACAGTTTTTGCGGATGATGAATTTAAGTTGGAGCAGGTATTAGATATTCTGAGAGCAAAGTTGACCAAACGAGGTATCGATGTGAGATGCCTCGAAAAAGGGCAGATTGAAAAAATAAGTGGTAATAAAGTCAAGCAATTAATTACAGTTAAAATTGGGCTTGATACAGAATTGGCCAAAAGAATTGTGCGCATTATCAAAGACAGCAAGCATAAGGTTCAAACCAGTATCCAGGGAGATGTAGTGCGTGTAACGGGAGCCAAAAGAGATGTTCTGCAAGACACCATACATTTGGTAAAAAAGCAGATAGATGACTTTCCAATGCAGTTCCAGAATTTCAGGGATTGAGTGGTAGGTTTTTATAGATTTTATAGAAGATATGATTTGAAAAGATGAATCCGAATCTTGACCTATTTCAAAATGAAACTCACCGACGATGTTTGTCTTGACACATGGTGATAAACACCATAGAATCCGCTCTCTTTTTTGCCGCATATTCATTTTAGTTGTAATGTGTTAAGTAGTTAAATTATCTCCGGTAAATAAAATACAAAATCAGCAAATATAGCGATGGTCAAAAGCCGTCACAGTTTTTTAGGATATAGAAATGCCGACAATAAGTCAGTTAGTTCGAAAACCACGTACAGCTAAAAAAATTAAAAGCAATGTGCCTGCATTAGAGAATAGTCCTCAAAAAAGGGGGGTCTGTACTAGGGTATACACAACGACACCAAAAAAGCCAAATTCAGCTTTACGGAAAGTTGCAAGGGTACGTTTAACGAACGGATTTGAAGTTTCAAGTTATATCGGTGGTGAAGGACATAATCTTCAAGAACACTCTGTTGTGCTGATACGTGGAGGGCGTGTAAAAGATTTACCAGGTGTGCGCTACCATACTGTCAGAGGCAGTTTAGATACGGCTGGTGTGAAAGATCGCAAGCAGGGGCGTTCAAAATATGGTTCAAAAAAACCAAAAACCGCATAGAATTTAAAAATAATTTTCATTTTTGATATTGAAGAAAATACCAAAAAAATGAGGAAGTAAAATGCCAAGACGTAGAGAAGTTCCAAAAAGAGAAATATTGCCAGATCCAAAATATCATAATGTTGAATTGGCTAAGTTTGTTAATGTGCTTATGACTCGCGGTAAAAAATCAGTGGCAGAGAGAATCATTTATGGTGCTTTAGATCATATCGAGAAAAAAAGTGGCAACGATCCATTGGAAGTATTCACACAAGCTTTAACTAATGTTCGTCCGTTGGTGGAAGTTAAAAGTCGTAGAGTAGGTGGGGCTAATTATCAAGTGCCTGTAGAAGTGCGATCAGTGCGTCGAAACGCTTTAGCAATGAGATGGCTGCGTGATGCAGCTAGAAAAAGAAGTGAAAAATCTATGGATGCAAGATTGGCTGGGGAGTTGGCAGAGGCTGCAGAAGGAAGAGGTGGTGCAGTGAAAAAACGTGAGGAAGTTCATAGAATGGCAGAATCTAATAAAGCATTCTCTCATTTCCGTTTTTAAAAAATTTATTCCAAGTAAGTATCAATCACAAGTTAAACAAACCTAGGGCAATAAAACTGTGGCACGAAAAACACCCATAGAACGTTATAGAAACATAGGTATCATGGCTCATATAGATGCAGGTAAAACTACTACCACAGAGCGTGTGCTATTTTATACTGGTGTATCTCATAAAATCGGAGAAGTTCATGATGGTGCGGCCACCATGGATTGGATGGAACAGGAGCAGGAAAGAGGTATAACAATTACTTCTGCTGCCACAACATGCTTCTGGAAAGGTATGGCAGGCAATTATCCAGAGCATCGGGTTAATATTATAGATACACCAGGTCACGTTGATTTTACTATTGAGGTTGAGCGATCACTGCGTGTACTTGACGGGGCGTGTACTGTATTTTGTGCTGTAGGTGGGGTTCAGCCTCAGACTGAAACAGTATGGAGGCAGGCAAATAAGTACAAAGTTCCAAGATTGGCATTTGTAAATAAAATGGATAGATCCGGCGCTAATTTTATGCGCGTGTATGAGCAGATCAAAAGTCGACTAAAAGCTATTCCGGTGCCAGTTCAATTGCCAATAGGTGCAGAAGATAAGTTTGAAGGTGTGATTGATCTCGTGAAAATGAAGGCAATCTATTGGGATGAAGAAAGTAAAGGAATAAAATTTGAAGAGCGTGAGATACCTTCTGAGTTAAAAGCTGATGCGCAAGCTTGGCGTGAAAAAATGCTAGAAACAGCTGCAGAAGCTAATGAAGATCTCATGAATAAATATCTCGAGAATGGAGATTTGGAGCAAAAAGATATAAAGGCCGGCCTCCGTATTCGCACAATAAATAATGAAATAGTTCCAATGCTTTGTGGAACAGCCTTTAAGAACAAAGGCGTGCAGGCAATGCTAGATGCGGTAATTGACTATATGCCATCACCTGTTGATATTCTGGCCATCGAGGGTGAAAACGAAAATGGAGAGTCAGACAAAAGGATCGCGGATGATAATGAGCCTTTTTCGGCATTGGCATTTAAGGTTGCAACAGATCCATATGTAGGCCAATTGATTTTCTTTAGAGTATATTCCGGTGTCGTATCATCAGGAGATTCAATCTATAACTCCGTGAAGGGGAAAAAAGAAAGGCTTGGGCGAATTTTGCAGATGCATGCAAATCAGCGTGAAGAGATTAAGGAAGTAAGAGCTGGTGATATAGCTGCTGCTGTGGGACTTAAAGAAGTAGTTACTGGAGATACTCTGTGTGATCCACAAAAAATTATTACCTTGGAAAGAATGGATTTTCCAGAGCCAGTCATACATGTTGCGGTAGAGCCGAAAACAAAAATTGATCAAGAGAAAATGGGGATCGCACTGAATAGACTTGCGCAAGAAGATCCATCGTTTAGAGTACGTACGGATGAAGAGTCTGGGCAAACGATAATTTCAGGAATGGGTGAGTTGCATTTAGAAATTATAGTTGATCGAATGAAACGAGAATTTGGTGTTGAAGCAAATGTCGGTGCGCCGCAAGTTGCTTATCGTGAGGCAATTAGAAAGCAAGTTGAAATTGAAGGTAAATTTGTAAAACAATCGGGTGGTCGTGGTCAATATGGGCATGTGTGGCTCAGAATGGAGCCTAATGAAACAGGGAAAGGTTTTGAGTTTGTAGATGAAATAAAGGGCGGGGCTGTGCCGAGAGAATATATACCAGCTGTAGAGAAAGGACTCCGGGAGACATTGCCAAGTGGTGTTTTGGCTGGGTATCCAGTTGTGGATGTAAAAGTAGCTCTATTTGATGGTTCATATCATGATGTGGATTCCAATGAGAACGCATTTAAGATGGCTGCATCGATTGCATTTAAAGATGGAATGCGTAAAGCAAATCCGGTTTTGTTAGAACCAATGATGGCTGTTGAAGTAGAAACACCAGAAGATTTTATGGGAAATGTAGTTGGAGATTTGTCTTCAAGGCGCGGCATGATTCAGGGTATGGAAGATGTTCCTGGATTGAAAGTAATACGAGCAGAGGTTCCACTGGCAGAAATGTTTGGATATTCTACCGCACTAAGGTCAGCCACTCAGGGTAGGGCTACATACTCTATGGAGTTTAAGCACTACTCAGAAGCTCCAAAAAATGTGTCAGAAGCGATAATAAATAAGAAGTAATTGAATTATATATAGAGTGTAGAGGGATGGATCATGGCAAAAAGTAAATTTGAGCGGTCGAAGCCACACGTAAATGTTGGAACGATAGGTCACGTGGATCATGGAAAGACGACGCTAACGGCGGCGATTACGACAATATTGACGAAGAAG
>JAGOKN010000126.1 GCA_017994575.1 Nitrosomonas sp. | reverse complement strand
GGCGATCGACGCAAGGATGATCCTACCGGCGCCTATCTATCCGATCCATTGGTAAACGGTCAGTTTCAGCGCGACCGCCGCCTCAATACGCAAATCCAGTATAACGATAGCTTTGCCAACGACACACTCAATGTCTTGGGACGGGCATTCCTCGGTCAATACCGCTATGATAATCCGATGGTTTACAGCGGCGAACGCACATTATCCACCGGCCCCGGTGACTGGCATGGCGCTGAATTGCGCTTACTGTCGACCGCTTTTGCCGATCATAAATTGATGCTGGGCGCTGAATATCACAACAATACCCGCATCAAACAGACTCTTGAGAGCCTTGATAACCCGGATCAGAATTTCGCAATCCATAGTTCTGTCGTGCGTGCCGGCGTGTATATACAGGATGAATGGCGCATCATCGATACATTATCGGCCACGCTAGGATTGCGCTATGACTATAGCAAATGGATCAACAATCAATTCAGCCCACGCGGTGCATTGATCTGGCAAGCAACGCCTAAAACCACACTCAAGGCGCTATATGGCCGCGCTCACCGCTCACCCAATGCCTATGAGCGCGATTACAACGACGGCATATTTCGGGTCAATAACCCCGGATTAAATGCTGAAACAATCGATACTGCTGAATTGGTGGCCGATTATCGGCCACTACATGACATGAATCTGCGTGCTGTAGTGTATGCATGGGATGCCCACAATCCGATTGTTTCTGCCATTGATCCCGTCAGCGGACTTGGTCAGTATCAACAAGCCAATAAGGTCAAAGCCAGAGGCATTGAGCTTTCCTTCGATAAATCATGGGATTGGGGTGCACGATTGCGCAGCAGTTTTGGTATCCAAGGCGCTGAACACGAAGGCTCGCATCTGACCAATTCACCTTATCATTTGGGCAAGTTGAACATTTCCATCCCCATCCCATTGATGACCGGCCTGCGTGCCGGCTATGAGTTGCAATACTATGGCAAGCGCAAAACCCTCGATGGCACGCACACAGACAATTATTTTCTGTCCAATCTCAATGTAGTGACAGATGTACGGTGGGTGAAAGGATTGGAGGCATCCCTCAGTTTCTACAACTTATTCAACGAACACTACCAGCAACCGACGGATGTCAACTGGCAAAGCAGCCTGCTGCAGCCGGGGCGAACAATTCGCTTAAGAATGGATTATCGTTTCTAGGCGCCTATCGATATGACATTCCTCCTGACAAACTTCCGCAATCTGAAGCAGCTGATATCGAGATTGATCGTTCAATGCATTCGGATACCAGGAAAACCTGCCACAGTCATTTCACATGATCCTAACCGCCACAGGAGACGCTCATTCATCATTTCTTGTTCGGCATTATTGGCTTGCTGGTACTTGCTGCTCAGTTATTCACCAATTGCACAAGCACAACAGCCCTCGGAATATCGATTAAAAGTGGCCTTCCTCTACAATTTTGCTGCTTACACTGAATGGCCTAGCTTGCCTGAGAAGGTCTTGAATTTGTGCATCCACGGTGACAATCCTTTTGGTGAAGATTTGCAGCATCTGCGGCAAAAGAAAGTCAATGAATATGAAATCATGATCCGGCAGACAAATAATGTTGAAGAGCTTGCCACTTGCCAGATTGTTTTCATTACCCGTTCAGCCGCGAGCAATCTTAGTGAAATCATCAACAAATTGAATGGAAAACCGATATTAACTATTGCCGACACCCCCGGCACTAGTCGACAGGGGGTCATGCTCAACATGTCTATCAAAGAAGGAAAAGTCACATTTGAAGCCAATGATGCCATGGCAAAAAGAAACCATCTGAAGCTCAGCTCTCAATTACTGCGTTTCGCTACTGAGGTGTATCAATAATGAAAAATTCATTGCCTGAAAATATTACATTACGCGCTAAACTACAAAAAATCAGCTTGGCCACACAGAGTACAGCCATGCTGTTAGTGGCGACTTTGGTTATTCTGAGCAACTTCATCCTGGATTTTTATTCATTATTGCAAGCAAGCGAAGCCACCGCGAAAATTCTGATTGAAAATGCAGTCGCCACACTGATGTTCAAAGACACCACCTCAGCTCAGACACTCCTGCAATCGCTCAACCATTTACAGGAAATTCAGGCAGGCGCGATTTACAATGAGGAAAAGGCGAAATTTGCCTACTATTCTATCGATAACAGGCCGCTCGCCGAGACTTTATCCTCTCTGGATAAAGCAATTTTCTACAATCTCAACGCCATTACCACCATTCAACCTATCTATTTCAATGACTATTTACATGGCGCGCTATATTTAGAGATCTCTCTGGCCCCGTTGTATTGGCAATTATTGTGGCAAAGCACAATGACCATCGCGGCGGTTATTGTCGCTATCGCCATCGCTTATCTCTTGCTGCAGCGACTCAACAAATCCGTATTAGATCCACTCAATGATTTATCCACTGTCATGGAACATGTGTCGACCAAGGCGGATTACACGGCTCGAGCAGAGCCGAGTGAGATCACTGAATTGAATTTGTTATCAAACGGATTCAATAATATGCTAGAAATTATCCAGGAACGCGATGCAAAACTGGCTAATCATTTAGATCATCTTGAAGATGAAGTGGCCAAGCGCACAGAGGAATTAGTACATGCCAAGGAATCTGCAGAAGCTGCCAGTAAGGCCAAAAGCGAGTTTCTAGCCACCATGAGTCATGAAATCCGTACGCCCATGAACGGAATTTTAGGCATGACTGAATTACTGTTAGACACTCCTTTGAATAGTGATCAACAGCGCTTTGCCGAAACCGTGCAGCGTTCAGGACAACATCTGTTAGGAATTATCAATGACATTCTTGATTTCTCAAAGATCGAATCGAATCATATGGAGCTGGAAATCATTGACTTCGATCTCATCAAATTGATCGAAGATACGCTGGTCATGTTTGCACAATCGGCTGATGAAAAAAATCTGGAATTGGCCGCACAGTTCTCACCTCCCAACACGCTTTTCATGGTACGCGGAGATTCATTCCGCTTACGCCAGGTCATCGCCAATTTGATCAATAATGCGATCAAATTTACCGCACAGGGTGAAGTTGTTATTCGCACCAAGATGCTGAGTGAAACCGATACCCTGGCCAATCTGCTGATATGTGTTGAAGATACCGGCATTGGTATTCCTGCAGAATATCACGACAAGATCTTCAAACATTTTTCCCAAGCCGATGGTTCGACAACTCGCCAATATGGCGGAACGGGACTGGGTCTCACGATTTGCAAAAGATTGCTTGAATTGATGGGAGGCAGCATCCAGGTTGAAAGCTCGCCGGATCATGGTTCCAAGTTCTGGATCAAGCTACAGCTGAAAAAATCCGAGTTAATGCAAACAATTCCATATAATATTAATGATTTACATGACATAAAAGTACTGGTTGTGGATGACAACCAGACTAATCGAGATATTCTCAAACTACAACTGGATAGTTGGCATATGAACGTTGTTTGCACTGACGGTGCAGAAGCAGCCCTTGAGTGCATGACTCAGGCAATACATGATAACGCTCCCTTCCAACTAGCGATTTTAGATATGCATATGCCTAAAATGGATGGACTTCAACTGGCTAGCCGAATTAATGCCGATGCGCGCCTCAACAACACTCGCCTGATGATGCTCACTTCCACCTACAGTAATGCAAGTCAGTTGGAAAGACAAAATATCGGCATTCTTCGTTGCGTCAACAAACCTATTCGCCAGAAAGAGTTATTTGAAATTATCAGCGATGTCATGCAGCGTAATCTTGATATTCCCGCTATTAGTCCGGTAACAAGACAAGTTACTGTTCAGTCAACTACCCCAACCTTATGCGGCAAGGTATTATTAGCCGAAGACAATCCGGTCAATCAGGATGTTGCCAAAGCAATGCTGACCAAACTCGGTCTGGAAACCAAAATTGCGCATAATGGTCAGCAAGCATTAGAACTGGCTTCCGTTCATCACTTCGATATTATCCTCATGGACTGCCAAATGCCGGTAATGGATGGGTTTGAAGCGACATCCCTGATTCGCCAGCAACTCAAAAATACCGGCCAAATACCCATCATTGCCATCACTGCCAACGCTTCAGAAAGTGACCGCATCCAATGCCTGAATGCCGGAATGGATGATTTTCTTTCCAAACCTTATTCCTTGGATCAACTGCAACGCATCATTCATCAATGGCTTCCCAAAGAAAAACTTACCCCAACGGATGCAATAAAATCTAAAATGATTGAAATAAAAAATGAAACACAGAATGCACCGGCAATCAATCCGACGCGGCTTGAACAGATTCGCGAACTGGATAGTGCTGGGGGGCATCAGTTAGTCCACAAAATTCTGCAAGCTTTTCTTGATTCCGCAGACGGTTATATAAAGCAACTGGAACAAGCTATTATGGACGCTGATACAGACGGTCTGCGCCGATCAGCGCATACGCTGAAATCCAGTTCGGCGAATATCGGCGCCGAAAGCTTGTCGGTCATATTTAAACAATTAGAAGTATTTGGTCAATCGGGAGAAATAGCGCATGCAAAATTATTACAGGAAAGCATGCAACAACAATATCAACAAGTCATTATCGAAATCAGAAAAATGATCGATCAATCATGACCGCAGAATCATTCAGAATATTACTGGCTGATGACGACATAACCGTCAGATACCTTATGGAAGCTGCATTAGTGCGAGCAGGCTTCAGTGTAACGCTGGCTTGTGATGGGGCGGAAGCCATACGCCTGTTTGAAGCATCACCGACTGATATGGTCATGCTGGATGTGGAAATGCCACAGATGGATGGCTATCAAGTGTGTTCGTATCTGCGTGCAAAAATAGGCAATGAACTGCCTATTATCATGGTGACAGGCATGGATGACGTGGAATCAATTCATCATGCTTTTGAAGTCGGCGCAACCGATTTTATTGCCAAGCCAATCAACTGGAATTTAATCAGTTATCGAATACTTTATCTAAAGCGTGCTTACCTGAACCTGCTCGATCTACAAAGCGCTAATGCCCGCAGCAAGGCGATTTTCAGTGCCATCCCTGACACCATGTTCATTCTGAACAACGATGGCAAAGTCATCGATATGCACAGCCACCCGGATAATACCTTCTGGCTAGCTACAAAACTGAAAGATTCCCTGAATCAAACCTTGCCTGAAGATATCGTTAGACTGTACCTGGATGCCGCCAAGCGTGCGCGCAAATATGAATCCGTCGAGCTTTTTGAGTATCAACTCAAGCTAAGCGATGACAAAACCAAATATTATGAAAACCGGGTTGTGGTGATTGATGCCCAGGAAGCACTATGCTTGGTACGCGACATTACCGAACGCAAGGATTCTGAAAGTAGGATATCCCGTCTTGCTTATTTCGATAGCCTTACCGGGCTACCGAATCGCCAATCTTTTATGGAGCACTTAAAAAGAGAAATCAATCGTGCACAATACATCCATAACAAATTGGCTGTTCTATTTCTGGATCTGGATGGATTCAAAAGCATCAATGACACCATGGGTCATACGACAGGAGATATCATCCTGCAAGGAGTGGCTTCCCGATTACAAAGCAGTACGCGTTCCTCCGACTTTATTTCACGCAGCGACCCCAATCAATCAGGAGTTGAATTGGCTCGCCTGGGGGGTGATGAATTCACCGTCATTATTCCTAACTTGAACCGCACCGAAGATGCCTTGATTCTTGCGCATCGAATCCGCGAAGCCATGCATCAGCCTTTTCATCTTGAAACCCGCGATGTCATTCTGACTGCGAGCATTGGCATCGCACTTTATCCTGATGATGGCAAAGATGTGGAAAGTTTGTTGAAGAATGCAGATACGGCTATGTATCACGCAAAAAATGAAGGGCGAGACAATTGTCAATTCTACAATATCGACTTGACACTCCAAGCCGAGAAGCGAATGCATCTGGAAAATGATCTGCGGAATGCATTGCAGCGCGATGAACTGCATTTGGTATACCAACCGCAGTTGGATATCGAAAGTGAAAGCTTCCAATCGGTGGAAGCATTGATTCGCTGGCAGCATCCCAAGCAAGGTGCCATTTCTCCTCTGGAATTCATTCCTTTAGCAGAGGAAAACGGCTTGATTATTCCAATCGGCGAATGGGTGCTACGGACTGCTTGTACCGCAGGTGCTCAATGGCATCGTAATGGCCACAGTTTACAAGTTGCCGTTAATCTTTCTCCGTTACAGTTCAAGAACCCCGATCTCGTGCGTACTGTGCTCAACATTTTAGCAGAAACCGGTTTCCCACCCGACAAGCTGGTTCTGGAAATTACAGAAAGCGCCCTGATGGAGCATAGCGAAAATACCTTGATCACCCT
>JAGOKN010000001.1:69414-83888 GCA_017994575.1 Nitrosomonas sp. | reverse complement strand
TATGGTCCGTCGTATTCAATAGTTCAGAGTTAGATTGCAATGTTACAATTCCACCTATTTATTTCGCGCTATTAAAATTGTACGTATGTTAATCACACGCAAACTGGAATTTGATGCTGGCCATCGCATTTCGACACATAACAGCCAGTGCCGCCATTTGCATGGCCATCGCTACATGATTGAAATTACACTATCTGGTAACATTATCGCTGACGAAGGCGTTGCTGAGCAAGGCATGGTCATGGATTTCTCAGAAGTGAAGCGTATTGCCAAATCTGTGCTGGTTGATCAATGGGATCATGCATTCCTGGTCTATTCAGGTGATACAAAGGTATTGCAATTTTTGCAATCCATCGAGGGTCATAAAACGGTGGTGCTGAATGTTCAACCAACTGCAGAAAACTTGGCGCTGATCGCTTTTGGCATTTTAGATGAAGCTTATCAGGATAGCTACGGCAATCACCTGCAATTAGAGCAAGTGCGCTTATTTGAAACACCCAATTGTTGGGCCGACGCGCTGCGCGGAACACGATAATTTTGAAGAGATCGTTATGTTTATTGACTCACATTGCCACCTTGATTTTCCTGATCTGGCTAAAGACCTGGATCAGTTACTGCTCAAAATGCAGGAAAATCAAGTCACTCATGCACTATGTGTGAGCGTTAATTTGCCGCATTTCCCTCGTGTACGGGCGTTAGCGGAGGCGCATGAGAACTTGTTTGCCTCTGTGGGCGTGCATCCTGATTATGAAGATGAAGTGGAACCGACCGCTGCTGAATTGGCTGATTTGGCCAAGCACCCTAAAGTGATTGCCATCGGCGAAACCGGACTGGATTATTTTCGCCTGCAAGGCGATCTGGAATGGCAGCGCGAGCGCTTTCGCCAACACATCCGTGCAGCACGGCAGGCGAACAAGCCTTTGATCATCCATACCCGCTCAGCAGCTGCGGATACTTTGCGCATCATGCAGGAGGAAGGTGCTGATCAGGTGGGTGGAGTCATGCATTGCTTCACTGAGAGCTGGGAGGTTGCGCAACAGGCGATAGCGATGAATTTCTATATTTCATTTTCGGGCATCGTAACCTTTAAAAATGCCGTGGCTTTAAAAGAAGTCGCCAAGAACATTCAACTGGATCGAATGCTGATTGAAACGGATTCTCCCTATCTTGCCCCGGTGCCTTTTCGCGGTCAGCAGAATCAGCCCGCTTTTGTGCGCCATGTAGCTGAAGAAATTGCTCAATTACGAGCCATGCAAGTGGAAGACATTGCCATTGCCACCACCGATAATTTTTTTAACTTATTTAAAGTGTCGAGAGATGAGCTGCCTGCTTGCTAAGTCGCGATTTTTAATGGTTTTAATGGCAGCACTAATTTTTGGCCAGACGTTCAATGCGCGCGCGGGCATTCAGGAAGATTTGCTCTGGGCCATAGAAAACAATAAGTTATGGGATGTCACTGAATTGCTCAAAAAGGGCGCAAATCCGGATATTCCCAATCAGGATGGCTACACGCCCTTGATGATCGCCGCACAGACAAAGAATCTGCAACTGGCGCAGGTTTTGCTTGATGCGGGCGCGAAACTGGATACTCGCAATAAGTTTGGTGAAACGGCGATCATGCTGGCCAGCTATCATGGCCAAGCCGAAATGGTAAAACAGCTCTATATCAAAGGGGCGGAGATCAATCATCATGGATGGAACCCTTTGACTTATGCCGCATTCGGCGGACATCTGGATGTCATTCGATTATTATTGAGCAGTGGTGCTGACATTAACTCGATAACGGATAATGGATCGACTGCATTGATGATGGCGGCGAGAGGGGGGCATTTGAAAGTCGTGTCTCTATTGCTTAATAGTGGTGCTAATCCGGAGATAAAAAATGAACATGGTGATAATGCACTGGTTTGGGCAGAAAAATATGATCATCAAGAGGTTGCTGGTTTTATCAGAAATTTTATTCAATCAAAATAGCATTTAATATAAGAGAAGTGGGTTATCTCGGTAGTGTTTTGTAGCTGATTTGCATTTAATTTGTAGTCCGATCCCTATCTTTATTTCAAAACAATAGTCGCGTGTCGGCTATTTCCGTTTTCTATATTTCTCAATAAATTTATCCAGTTGTAGTCACTTTTGTAAGAAAGAAGGGGCAATCCCCTTTTTTTTTCTTCAATGATAAGAATTTATATCGTTGTATATTGCTCAAGGAGACTCTGATCGAATGCTTCGGCAGGCGCAGGATGAACAGTAATATATTGATTATGTTAGTGATGAGCTTGTTAATCCTAAGCCGCGAATGTAATCAGCTTAATCAAAGTTTCCTTCATTATGTAGAGGAAATATGATTCAAAATGATTCAAATATAAATTATGACGATAATTCGAGGTGAGGATGCATCTCTATAGAGTTTTATCTATTATCGTATTTACTCAATTGATTATTTCCGGCTGTGCTGTACAACCGAAAGTCGTCACGGATGAAGAAAATAAGACCAGGATTATTCAAGACCTTGGTGCTTTAGAGCAAAATTACGATGCAATTAATGGTCTTATCTCTTTAGAAGAAGCAACCGCAAGAGCGCTAAAAAATAACTTGGAATTACAAATTGAGTTAACTCAAAAAACCTTGGCTCAGAAGCAGTTGAATCTGAAAAGCTATGACATGCTGCCAAAACTTGTCGTTGATCTAAATTATAACTCACGAAGCAATTATAGCGGTGCAAGTAGCCGATCTCTGATTACCGGAAGAAGAACTCTAGAGCCTTCAACATCTTCAGACAAAGATGTGTTTGCTTCAATGCTAGGTGTAACCTGGAATATCCTCGATTTTGGGGTGTCTTATTATCGTGCACAGCAAGCAGCTGACAACGTACTAATTCAAGAAGAACAAAAACGCGCTTCGATCAATCGGATAGTTCAAGAAGTGCGCTCCGCATATTGGCGTGCTGTTAGTTATCAACGACTTATTTCACGAATGCTAAGCTTGAAAGCAGAAATTCGAGAATCGCTTGATCAGATTGATCAAATGGATGTGGAGCAATTGAACAATCCAAAGATCAATTTTATTTACAAACGTGATTTGCTCGGTATCGAGCGAGAAATAGGATTGTTGCAAAGAAATTTATCGATTGCGAAATCTCAATTGGCTGCTTTGATGAATATCAAGCCAGGTATGGATTTTTCCTTGGTTATTCCAGAGAGGGGTGAATTTTCCAAAAAACTCAACTTTGAAGTTGAAGAAATGGAACAAATCGCTTTGGAGAGCCGACCTGAGTTGCGTGAGTTATTTTATAAAAAACGCGCTAATGCAAAAGAAACACGAGCTGCCATTTTACAGATGCTGCCTGGCATCGAAATGAGTTCTCGGTATAACTATAACTCCAACAATTTTCTTTTTAATGGAGATTGGCTGAGTCTAGGATCACAACTATCTTGGAATTTGATCAGCATTATTTCCATGCCAGCAAAATTAGATGAGCTAGATACTAAAGAAAAACTACTAGATACCGAACGTCTAGCTATGAGTATGGCGGTATTAGCGCAAGTTCATGTCAGTTTGGCGCAATTTGGTAATCTTAGTGAAGAATATCGAGCGGCCTATAGTTTTTATTTGATGCAAAAGAAAATTATAGAACACTCACGTATAGAGGCCCAGTTAGGCAAAATTAGTCGGCATGTATTGATTCGAGAAGAGTTGAATACATTATTAGCTGAAGCACGCACCGACAGTATTTATTCGGAGCTTGAGAATGCCTATGCAGGAATCTATGTTTCATTAGGTCTGGATCCAATTCCAGGTGATCTTGATAAAAAGGATTTATCTGAGCTTACAGAAAAATTGACTGATTATTGGCAAAAGCGTTAATAGTCGTTTGGAAATAGCATTTTTCTATGGATTGATCTTCGCATTATGGCTAAATCAGGTGAGTCGAATAACTCTAAAATTAATGAAGGAATCAGAGCAAAAAATTCATTAGGCGTGCTGTGGCAGCTTGAGCCGAGGATGATGTTTGACGGTGCAGGCATTAGCACAGCTTCAGAGGTTATCGACACAACACTGTTGACACAAGATCAATCTGGTATCTCAAGGATTAACACGAAAGAAATTTCCTTTGGCGAAACCAATGGGCAATTAATTGATGTTAATTCACCCGCGCAAACAGATAGCAGGAATCAGTCGTTGCAGAATAATAGCCTGGAAGGATACTTGGCTAATTATAAGATTCCCCGTGGACCGATCAATGAAATCGTATTTGTCGATACCAGTATCGCGGATTATGAAACAATCTTGGCTGGAATCGATAGCAATGCTCAAGTTGTTTTATTGGATCGGGATCGGGATGGTGTAGAGCAAATCGCATCTTATTTGTCGCAGCACCGATCGATGGATGCAATACACATTATTTCTCATGGAAGATCGGGTTCTTTGCAGTTGGGAATCGGCACACTCAACGCAGAATCCATGTCTGGGCAGTATTCAGACGAGCTTGCGATGATTCAGCGGAGTCTTTCGGACACTGCTGACATTCTCGTCTATGGTTGCGATTTCGCCGAAGGTCAGGCCGGGCAAGAGGCCGTGACGTTATTGAGCCAGCTCACCGGCGCCGATGTGGCCGCCAGCATCGATGCTACTGGTTATGCTGGTCTGGGTGGCGACTGGATATTGGAGACTCAGACCGGATATGTCGAGGCGCAGGTGGCCGTAAGCGACGGAGTGCAAGCCGATTGGGTCGGGTTGCTCGACATCTCCACCGGCCTCATCGGCGACTGGACGTTCGACACCAATGCAAATGACAGCAGTGGCAATAACTACAATGGTACGTTGACCAACGGCGCAGTGATTGACACGAACGATGCGACGGACATCGTCGGCGGAGCAAAGCTGTCTTTGGACGGCGTCAATGACTACGTCGAGCTCTCCGCCCATAGCGCCAATTTGGCCGGACTCACCCAGGGCACGATTGCCGGCTGGATCAATACCACGAGCACCTTTGAGACAATCTTCTCGATCTCCGATACCGCCGATACCGGAAGTTCTGCGGCGTTGTTCCTCGGTGCCTCGGGGTACCTCACTTACGAGGTGATGGAGAACGGGGTCCTACAGCTGGCAGTGTTTCGGAGCAGTGCCACCATTAACGATGGCAATTGGCATCATGTTGCAGTGACGGTAGGGGGATCTGGAAACAGTCTATACGTGGATGGCGTTCTCGCAACGGCGGGCCAACTCACCTACGATGTCGGAAACGCAACGACACAACGCTTCTTTAGCAGCGTCACCAGTCTCGATTCGATGGCCATCGGGCGGAACCAAGGTTCTGGTGGAGGTACGTGGTATACGACCGGACTGATTGACGACGTCCGTGTCTACAACCGAGTGCTGACCGAGGGAGACATCGCACAGCTCTATGCCACGAGTAACGATGCCCCCACCATCACGAATCTAAGCGGCGACAGTCTAAGCTATAACGAAGGCACCGGGGCGGTGGTCATCGAGCAAGGGGCCAATGCACTCGTGGCCGATACGGATAGTGCCAATTTTGATACGGGCACGCTGACCATCTCCATTCCCTCTGGCGGGGACAGCGCCGAAGATGTGCTCAACATCCGGAACCAGGGGACGGGGGCGGGGCAGATCGGGGTGAACGGGTCGAACGTCACCTACGGCGGCGTGACCATCGGGACCTTCACCGGCGGCAGTAATGGCAGCAATCTCGTGATCATCTTCAATAGCAATGCTACGCCCACGGCCGTCACGGCGCTCGTCAAGAATATCGCCTATGAAAATACGGATGCGGCAGCTCCCACAACCGGGGCTCGCACCGTACGCTATGTGCTCACCGATGGAGATGGCGGTACCAGCGCCAACTACGACACTATCGTCACAGTCAGTGCGGTCAACGACGCACCGGTGTTGACTCTGGGTGCCCTTATGAATGGCTCGTTCGAAAGCGGGGCGGCTGGCTGGACCGGGAATACTGGCGTGGAAATTGGTAACGTACCATCAAGTTATGGGATTCCAGCTCCTCCGGACGGAACATACTTCGTTGAGGTGGAAGGCTCAAATATGCCGGGTGTCCAGAGCTATATCGAACAAACCTTCACCACCGTCGTAGGGCAGACCTACGTGGTCAGCCTCTCTGCGATTACGCGGATGGATGTCAATGTGCAGGATCGGGGCGCGTTCAGCATCAATGGTGTTGAGATCGGCCAGTTCACGACCGACACGTCCTGGAAAGACTATGCGGTCAGCTTTACGGCGACCTCCACCTCGTCTACCCTCCAGATCATCTCGAAGGGCTCGCTCTCGGGGAGCGCGCCGTTGGCGAGTGATGGTGGGGGCTTAATCATCGATCACGTACAGGTCGTGCCCGTGCCCGTGCAAACGGCGGTGGCATACACCGAGGGAGGAGCGCCGGCGGTGCTGGCCGGCACCGCCCGGGTTTTCGATGCGGAACTGAGCGCCCTCAATACGTTCAACGGGGCGACCTTGACGCTGGCGCGGAACGGTGGAGCCAATGCCGAGGATGTCTTCTCCGGCAGCGGCACGCTCAGTCTCGCGAGCGGCAACGTGGTCGTGAGTGGCACCACCATCGGAACCTATACCAACAGCAGCGGCACACTCCAATTGACGTTGAATGCCAGCGCGACGAATACGCTCGTCAACTCGGCGATGCAGCAGATTGCCTATAGCAACTCAAGCGATGCGCCTCCGGCCAGTGCGCAAATCAACTGGACCTTCAACGACGGCAATAGCGGCAGCCAGGGGAGCGGTGGTGCGCTGACGGCTACTGGCAGCACGACCGTGACCATCACTGCCGTCAACGACGCGCCTACCTTCGGAGCGGGCGACGGCAAGCTCACGACGAATTTCGGGGTGAGCGACGACCAGGGCACCAGCATGACGGTCCAAGCCGACGGGAAGGTTCTGGTGGCGGGTCGAAGTTGGAACGGCAGCAACTACGACTTTGCCCTGGTGCGCTACAACACGGATGGGACGCTGGACACCAGTTTTTCAGGGGATGGCACACTCACCACCGCCATCGGATCAGGCGACGACTACGGCCAAAGCATCGCGGTCCAAGCCGACGGGAAGATTCTGGTGACGGGTTATGGCTGGAACGGCAGCACCTACGACTTTGCCCTGGTGCGCTACAACACGGATGGGACCCTGGATACCAGCTTTTCGGGTGACGGCAAGCTCACGACGGATTTCGGGGCGAGCAGCGACTATGGCTACAGCGTGACGGTCCAGGCCGACGGGAAGATTCTGGTGGCGGGCCAAAGTAATGTCGGCGGCGCCTACGACTTCGCTCTGACCCGCTACAACAGCGACGGGACGCTGGACACCAGCTTTTCGGGTGACGGCAAGCTCACGACGGATTTCGGAGTGAGCGACGACTACGGCACTAGCATGACGGTCCAGGCCGACGGGAAGATTCTGGTGGCAGGTTATAGCTGGAACGGCAGCACCTTCGATGTTGCCTTGGTGCGGTATAACAATAATGGGACGCTGGACACCAGCTTTTCGGGCGACGGCATGCTCACGACGGATTTCGGGGCGAGCAGCGACTATGGTTACAGCGTGACGGTCCAAGCCGACGGCAAGATTCTGGTGGCGGGACAAAGTAATGTCGGCGGCACCTACGACTTCGCCCTGGTGCGCTACAACACGGATGGGACCCTGGATACCAGCTTTTCGGGCGACGGCAAGCTCACGACGAATTTCGGATCGAGCTACAACTATGGCGCCAGTGTGACGGTCCAGGCCGATGGCAAGATTCTCGTGGGGGGTACAAGTTGGAACGGCAGCAACTACGACTTCGCCCTGGTGCGCTACAACAGCGACGGGACGCTGGACACCAGCTTTTCGGGCGACGGCGAGCTCACGACTGCTATCGGGTCGGAAAGCGAGTATGGCGCCAGCGTGACAGTCCAGGCCGACGGCAAAATTCTCGTGGCGGGCCAAAGTTGGAACGGCAGCAATTACGACTTTGCGCTGGTGCGCTACAGCAACGATGGCACACTGGATAGGACCTTTGATTCCGTTCCTGCCAATACGTTGAACGGCACCCCAACGTTCACCGAAGGCGGGGTGGCGGTGGTGCTGGATGCCGATGTGCAGATCTTCGACGCGGAACTCTCGGCGTTGAACAATTTCAACGGGGCGACTTTGACGCTGGCCCGCAACGGCGGAGCGAACGCCCAAGACGTCTTCTCCGGCAGCGGGACGCTCAGTCTCACGAGCGGCAACGTGGTCGTGAGCGGGACCACGATCGGCACCTACACCAACAGCGGCGGAACGCTCGCCTTCACGTTCAACAGCAATGCGACCCAGACCCTGGTCAATTCGGCGATGCGGCAGATCACCTACAGCAATAGCAGTGATGCGCCTCCGGCCAGCGCGCAGATCAACTGGACGCTCAACGACGGGAATAGCGGCAGCCAGGGGAGCGGCGGCGCGTTGACGGCGACCGGCAGCACCACCATCACGATTACGGCTGTCAACGATGCGCCGACCCTCACGAATCTAAGCGGCGACAGTGTGAGTTATAGCGAAGGCGCCGGGGCGGTGGTGATCGAGCAAGGGGCCAATGCGCTGGTGGCCGATATCGACTCATCAAATTTCGATACTGGCACGCTGACCATCTCCATTCGCTCCGGCGGGGACAGCGCCGAAGATGTGCTCAGCATCCGGAACCAGGGGACGGGGGCCGGGCAGATCGGCGTGAGCGGGTCGAACGTCACCTATGGCGGCGTGACCATCGGGACCTTCACCGGGGGTAGTAACGGCAGCAATCTCGTGATCACGCTCAATAGCAGTGCCACACCCACGGTTGTCACGGCGCTCGTCAAAAATATCACCTATGAAAATACGGATACGGCTGCTCTCACCACCGGGGCACGCACTGTCCGCTATGTGCTCACCGATGGAGACGGCGGCACTAGCGCCAACTATGACACCACTGTGACGGTGAGCGCGGTGAACGATGCGCCCACCTTTAGCGTGGGGGATGGGAAGGCCACGACTAGCTTCGGGTCGGGATGGGAGTTCGGTAAGGAAACCATTCTCCAACCGGACGGCAAGATTCTCGTCGCCGGGTACAGTGACAGCAGCGGCAGCGATGACTTCAGTCTGGCTCGGTATAACGTTGATGGCACGCTGGATACCAGCTTTGGAGGTGGGGACGGCATTGCGCTGGCTGGAATCGTCGGACGCGCCGAAACGGCAGTCCTGCAGGCGGATGGCAAGATTGTCTTGTCCGGGTACACGACCAATGGCGGCTATCAAGTCTGTTTGGTGCGCTTCAACACTAACGGCACACTGGATACGAGTTTTGGGGGCGGCGACGGCATTGCCTCGTCTGGGGTGTATGGATCGGCTAAAGACATCGGACTCCAGACCGATGGCAAGTTCCTGGTTGCGGCTGATTTGTCGAACAACAACTTCAATCTGATGCGGTTCAATAGCGATGGGTCGCTCGATACCGGCTTCGGCGGCGGCCCAGGGTACGTCAGCACCGACTTCGTGGGGGGGAGTGATCGTGCGGACAGCCTGACCATCCAATCCGATGGCAAGGTGTTGCTCGCGGGCTTTGGGTTCAACGGGACGAGTTTCGACTTTGCCCTGGTCCGGTATAACACGGACGGGTCGTTGGATACGAGTTTCAACGGCACAGGGAAAGTGCTGACCAACTTTGGCGGGAACAGCAGCGATACGGGCAACGAAGTGCGGGTCCAAGCCGATGGCAAGATCGTCGTGGCCGGGTGGAGCGACACCGGCGGCACCAACGATTTAGCGATTGTCCGCTACAACGCCAATGGGACGCTGGATAGCGGTTTCGGTACTGGCGGCAAGGTGACCATCAATCTGGGCGGCAGCGATTTCGCCGAAGGGCTCACGATCCAGGCGGACGGCAAGCTGCTTGTCACAGGTACGGCGGGGATCAACGGAAACGATTTTGGCCTGGTGCGACTCAATACGGACGGCTCGTTGGATACGACGTTCAGCGGCGATGGGATCGTCACGACCGATTACACGGCATCTAGTGATGACCGGGCTTATAGCGTGGTGGTGCAAAGTGACGGGCACATCGTGGTGTCAGGGACATCAAGGGTTAGCGCCGGTGACTACAACTATGCGTTCACTCGATACACCAGCACCGGCGCGCTGGATACCACACTTGATCCTGTGAATACCCTGAACGGTGCGCCGACGTATACCGAAGGCGGGAGTCCGGTCGTGCTCGATACCGACGTATCCATCTTCGATGCCGAACTTTCTGCGCTGAACAATTTTAGCGGAGCGACGTTAACGTTGGCTCGCAACGGCGGCGCGAACCCGGAGGATGCCTTTTCCGCCACCGGCACCCTCAGCCTGTCGTCCGGGAATCTGATCGTCAGCGGGACCACCATCGGAACCTATACCAACAGCGGCGGCACCCTTGCCGTCACGTTCAACAGCAACGCGACCCAGGCCTTGGTCAATTCAGCGATGCAGCAGATCGCCTACAGCAACTCAAGCGATGCGCCACCGGCCAGCACCCAGATCAACTGGACCTTCAGCGATAACAACAGCGGTAGCCAGGGCAGCGGCGGTGCGCTGACGGCTACTGGTAGCACGACCGTGACCATCACTGCCGTCAACGATGCACCGACCATCACCAACCTGAGCGGCGACAGTCTGAGCTATAACGAAGGCGCTGGGGCCGTGGTCATCGAGCAAGGGGCCAATGCACTCGTGGCCGATGTGGATAGTGCCAATTTCGATACGGGCACGCTGACCATCTCGATTCCATCCGGCGGGGACAGCGCCGAAGATGTGCTCAGCATCCGGAACCAGGGAACGGGGGCCGGTCAGATCGGCGTGAGCGGGTCGAACGTCACCTACGGCGGCGTGACCATCGGGACCTTCACCGGCGGCAGTAACGGGACAAGCCTCGTCATCACGCTCAATAGCAGTGCCACACCCACGGCCGTCACGGCGCTCGTCAAGAATATCACCTATGAAAATACGGATGCGGTGTCGCCCACAACCGGGGCGCGCACCGTGCGCTATGTGCTCAGCGACGGCGATGGCGGCACCAGCGCCAACTACGACGCCACTGTGACGGTCACCGCCGTCAACGACGCACCCGCGTTCAGCAATCTGAACGGGACTCCGACGTTCACTGAAGGCGGCGCAGCGGTGGTGCTGGATGCCAATGTGCAGATCTTCGATGCAGAACTCTCGGCGTTGAACAATTTCAACGGGGCGACCCTAACGCTGGCGCGGAACGGCGGGGCCAATGCCGAGGATGTGTTCTCCGGCAGCGGCACGCTCAGTCTCACGAGCGGCAACGTGGTCGTGAGTGGAACCACGATCGGTACCTATACCAACAGCGGCGGCACGCTCCAGTTTACGTTGAATGCCAGTGCCACGAATACGCTCGTCAACTCGGCGATGCAGCAGATTGCCTACAGTAATAGCAGCGATGCACCTCCGGCCAGTGCGCAAATCAATTGGACGTTCAGCGACGGCAATAGCGGAGGCCAAGGGAGCGGCGGTGCGTTAACGGCTACCGGCAGCACCACGGTCACGATCACCGAGGTCAACGATGCGCCGACCATCACCAACCTGAGCGGCGACAGTCTAAGTTATAACGAAGGTGCCGGGGCGGTGGTGATCGAGCAAGGAGCCAATGCGCTGGTGGCCGATATCGATTCATCGAATTTCGATACGGGTACGCTGACCGTCTCCATTCCCTCCGGTGGAGACAGCGCCGAAGATGTGCTCAGCATCCGGAACCAGGGGACGGGGGCCGGGCAGATCGGGGTGAGCGGGTCGAGTGTTACCTATGGTGGCGTGACCATCGGGACCTTCATCGGGGGTAGTACCGGAACGAACCTCGTCATCACGCTCAATAGCAGTGCCACACCCACGGCCGTCACGGCGCTCGTCAAGAACATCACCTATGAGAATACGGATACGGCCGCTCCCACAACCGGGGCGCGCACCGTGCGCTATGTGCTCAGCGACGGCGATGGCGGCACCAGCGCCAACTACGACGCCACTGTGACGGTCACCGCCGTCAACGACGCACCCGCGTTCAGCAATCTGAACGGGACTCCGACGTTCACTGAAGGCGGCGCAGCGGTGGTGCTGGATGCCAATGTGCAGATCTTCGATGCAGAACTCTCGGCGTTGAACAATTTCAACGGGGCGACCCTAACGCTGGCGCGGAACGGCGGGGCCAATGCCGAGGATGTGTTCTCCGGCAGCGGCACGCTCAGTCTCACGAGCGGCAACGTGGTCGTGAGTGGAACCACGATCGGTACCTATACCAACAGCGGCGGCACGCTCCAGTTTACGTTGAATGCCAGTGCCACGAATACGCTCGTCAACTCGGCGATGCAGCAGATTGCCTACAGTAATAGCAGCGATGCACCTCCGGCCAGTGCGCAAATCAATTGGACGTTCAGCGACGGCAATAGCGGAGGCCAAGGGAGCGGCGGTGCGTTAACGGCTACCGGCAGCACCACGGTCACGATCACCGAGGTCAACGATGCGCCGACCATCACCAACCTGAGCGGCGACAGTCTAAGTTATAACGAAGGTGCCGGGGCGGTGGTGATCGAGCAAGGAGCCAATGCGCTGGTGGCCGATATCGATTCATCGAATTTCGATACGGGTACGCTGACCGTCTCCATTCCCTCCGGTGGAGACAGCGCCGAAGATGTGCTCAGCATCCGGAACCAGGGGACGGGGGCCGGGCAGATCGGGGTGAGCGGGTCGAGTGTTACCTATGGTGGCGTGACCATCGGGACCTTCATCGGGGGTAGTACCGGAACGAACCTCGTCATCACGCTCAATAGCAGTGCCACACCCACGGCCGTCACGGCGCTCGTCAAGAACATCACCTATGAGAATACGGATACGGCCGCTCCCACAACCGGGGCGCGCACCGTGCACTATGTGCTCAGCGACGGCGATGGCGGCACCAGCGCCAACTACAACACCACTGTGACGGTCAGTGCGGTCAACGACGCGCCGACCATGACGAACCTGAGCGGCGATAGCCTGAGCTATAGCGAAGGTGCGGGTGCTGTGGTGATCGAACAAGGAGCGAATGTCCTCGTGACCGATCCCGACTCGGCGAATTTCGATACGGGGACGTTAACGGTTTCAGTTCCGACCGGCGGCGACAGTGCCGAAGATGTACTCAGTATCCAGAACCAAGGGACCGGGGTCGGACAAATCGGCGTAAGCAGCAGCACGGTCACGTACGAGAGCGTGAGCATTGGCACATTCACCGGAGGCAGCAACGGGAGCAATCTCGTCATCACGTTCAACAATAGCGCAACGCCGACGGCGATCACCGCGCTCGTAAAACACATCACCTATGAGAACACCGACACAAACGCGCCGACAACCGGTGCCCGCACCGTGCGCTATGTCCTGACCGACGGCGATGGCGGTACCAGCGCCAATTACGATACGACGGTCACGGTGATAGCGGCCAATGATGCGCCGGTGAACACCGTGCCGGGAGCACAAATGGTCACCGAGAATATGGTGCTCGCTATTGGCGGCATTAGTATTGCTGATGTGGACGGCAACCTAAATACGGTACAGTTGACGGTGGGCAACGGAATCCTCAATGTCACACTATCCGGCGCGGCCAGCATCAGTGCCGGCAGCAACGGTAGTAATACCTTGACATTGTCCGGTAGCCAGATAGATATCAATGCAACTTTAACAAGCCTGAGTTATCAAGGCGATATAGGTTTCATTGGATCAGATACGCTAACGATTACCAGTACGGATAGTCTGGCGGCGACCGATATTGATACGGTGAATATTAATGTGACAGCTGGTAATGTTGCACCGATCAATACTGTTCCTGGCGCACAAACTGCGGCTGAGAACACATCATTTTCAATCAATGGTATTTCGATCAATGATGCCAATGGGGATCTTAGTACCGTTGAACTTACGGTTGCACAAGGCAGTTTGACCGTTCTATTAAGCGGCGGCGCTACTATTTCCGCAGGCAGCAATGGTAGTAATACCTTGACACTGTCCGGTAGTCAGGTGGATATCAATGCAACTTTAGCAAGCCTGAGTTATCAAGGCGATATAGGTTTCATTGGATCAGATACGTTGACGATTACCAGTACGGATAGTCTGGCGGCGACCGATATTGATACGGTGAATATTAATGTGACAGCTGGTAATGTTGCACCGATCAATACTGTTCCTGGCGCACAAACTGCGGCTGAGAACACATCATTTTCAATCAATGGTATTTCGATCAATGATGCCAATGGGGATCTTAGTACCGTTGAACTTACGGTTGCACAAGGCAGTTTGACCGTTCTATTAAGCGGCGGCGCTACTATTTCCGCGGGAAGCAACGGTAGTAATACCTTGACATTGTCCGGTAGCCAGGTGGATATCAATGCAACTTTAACAAGCCTGAGTTATCAAGGCGATAT
>JAGOKN010000001.1:50098-69314 GCA_017994575.1 Nitrosomonas sp. | reverse complement strand
TGACCGTTCTATTAAGCGGCGGCGCTACTATTTCCGCGGGAAGCAACGGTAGTAATACCTTGACATTGTCCGGTAGCCAGGTGGATATCAATGCAACTTTAACAAGCCTGAGTTATCAAGGCGATATCGGTTTCACTGGATCAGATACGCTAACGATTACCAGTACGGATAGTCTGGCGGCGACCGATATTGATACGGTGAATATTAATGTGATGCCGAGTAATGTTGCGCCATTAAATAAAGTGCCGAGTTCATTGACAATAGCAGAAGATACACAATTAACCATCAGCGGTATTGCCGTCAATGATAACGATGGCAATTTATCAACGGTTCAACTAGTCGTGGCTAAAGGCGTATTGTCGGTAACGTTGTCTGGCGCGACTCGCATCAGTAGTGGTGCAAATGGTAGCAACACACTGACATTATCAGGCTCACAAGCTGACATTAATGCTACGTTGGGAAGATTGATTTATAAAAGTAATCTTGATTTCTCCGGTACGGATACCTTAACAATTAGATCGATGGATTCAAGTGCGGCGAGAGATGTGGATGTGGTGTTGATTACTGTAACAGCAGTTAATGATGCACCGGTAAATACGATACTAGGCTCATTAACAGCAGTAGAAGATACACCGTTCGCATTCGGGGGTATCAAAATTATAGATGCTGATGGTAATTTATCGACAGTGCAGTTAATGGTAAATAACGGTACGTTGTCGGTAACGCTATTTGGAACGACTAATGTCAGCAGTGGTATGAATGGAAGTAATACATTGACATTATCAGGTACGCAAACAGGCATCAATGCCACATTGGCAAGCTTAATTTATAAGGGTGACTTAAATTATTCGGGTGTGGATACATTAACTATTATTTCCACAGATTCAGGCGCAGCGAGTGATGTGGATGAGAAACTGATTTCGGTTCTAGAGGTTAATGATGCACCCATAAATACAGTGCCTGGCGTTCAAAAGGCGGCAGAAAATGGTTCATTGGCACTAAATGGCATCTCGAGTAATGAAGTTGATGGTAATTTGTTATCGGTGCAGTTGCAGGTGACTAATGGCACGTTGGTAGTTACATTATTTGGAACTGCGAACGTCAGTGACGGCATCAATGGCAGTAACACGCTAACATTATCCGGTACGCAAACGGATATTAATCGCACTTTATCTTCACTCTATTATCAAGCTAATACGGGGTTTTTTGGTCTCGAAAAATTAACGATTTCTAGTATTGACAGTAATGGTTTGTCAGATATTGATTTTATTGATATTTCAGTCCCAGAATCTATTCTGGTTCCACCGATTATGCCTCAATCGATACTGCCGACAGTTATTTCTGTGACATCGAATTTATCTCCAATAGTTTCGAACTCTGATTTAGTTGGTAATTCACGGTTGAGTACCTCTTCACCTCAGCGAGTGCCATCATTTGTTGCTGCTTATTTCGTTGATGAGGAAACTTCCAATACAAAGAACTCTTTAAATGAATCTAAAAAGCAACTTGAAACTAATGATAATACTGATCAAGGCATAGGAATCGATAATGCATTAATGAAAAGTGCCATACGATTTTCTACTGCAAATAACCTAAGCTTGCAGATTTTTACTGAAACTGCGCTTTCTTCTCTGCCTCTAAGTGAAATTGATTTTACGCAAAAATATAAAGATTTCTGGTTTGAAGTTACGCAACTAGAAGATGAATCTCAGAAAAGACAAAATGAGAAAGAATTGACCTTGCGGATAGTTGCAGCTACAGGTTTGTCACTAACAGCACTTGTGGCTGCATGGTTGGCACGAATAGGCCCCTTTTTTGTTAGTTTTTTTTCTGTATTTCCAGCTATTAAGAGTATTGATCCATTGGCCATTCTGGATTATTCAATAAATTCTGATAAGCGAGAATCTGAATTAGAAGAAGCTGTATTAAAGGAGAAATTGGCCTCGTATGAAGAAATCTTTAATAACTCAGATCCAAAACGATAAGAAACATGAGAAAAGCAATCATTCATTCGACAACTCGAATTAGTATGGCTTTAGTAGCTTTATTAATGAGTGTGTTATTAATGGGTGAGCTACTGGGTATCGTTCCTGATAGATCACAACTTCTACTAGAAGCACGTAAGTCATTTTCTCGAACAGTTGCCGCACAGTTTGCACTAGCAGCGGAACGAAATGATCTCAAACAAATTAAAGCTGGATTGAGTTTAATTATACAAACTAATCCTGAAATACAATCAGCTGCAATCCGCAGACCTGATGGTTCTTACTTCGCAATGGCTGGCGATCATGAAGCACACTGGAATAGTGTGCCGGATCAGGAAGATTCATCGGATAAGATACGAGTTTCGATTATGCAACAGGATCATGTTTGGGGAGTAGTTGAACTCAATTTTGTAACTAAATCCGATCTATCCAGTTGGGGTGGAATAAAGAACTCATTTTTGGGTATGCTGCTTTATGTAGCAACTGCATGTTTTATCGGTTATTTGTTTTTTCTGAAAAGAGTTCTGAAACATCTTGATCCATTAAAGGTTGTTCCCGAGCGAGTAAGACGAGCATTTGATACTTTGTCAGAAGGTGTTCTCATTTTGAATGAAGAGGGGCAGATTGTTTTAGCAAATAAAGCTTTCTGTGAACAAGTGGGCTTGCATATTATGCAGCTTCTCGGCCGAAAAGCTTCCGAGTTAGATTGGAGTGTGGATTCTACAGATCAGGCACTAGAAAATCGGATACTACCCTGGCAGGCAACGTTACGAAATGGAAAAAATAGGGCCAACGGGCGGCTCAAGTATCAATTTGGGGATGCCAATCCACATATCTTTAATGTTAAGTGTACAGAAATACTGGATGATGCCAATTTACGTAAAGGGGCATTAGTAACCTTTGATGATATTACCGAACTGGAATATAAAAATTTCGAGCTTGAATATATGCTAAAAATTAATGAGCAATCAAGGCACGAGATATCTCTCAAAAATGATGAATTGAAAATTCTTGCAGAGAATGACCCATTGACGCAGTGTTATAACCGTAGAGCATTTTTCACTTATTGTGAAAAAATCTTTGAAGATGTTACTGGTCATCACAAGAATTTGGTTTGTATTATGCTCGATATTGATCATTTTAAATTGGTTAATGACACTTATGGGCACCAAACTGGTGATTCCGTAATTAAGTTGGTGGCCAATATTGCTAAGGAAAATGTTCGAGAGGCTGATATTGTTGGACGTTATGGTGGCGAAGAATTCTGCTTGATGTTACCAAACATTACTAATGAGATGGCTTTAGAAATCGCAGAAAGACTTCGCCTCAGTGTTGAAAATTCACCTGATTACAAGGTAATGGGGATTAAACGCGTTACGATTAGTTTAGGCTTGGCATCGATTCAATTTGGAATTAATAACCCGAGTGAGCTTATTAATTTGGCCGATAAAGCGCTATATCTTGCTAAGAATAATGGACGAAACTGTGTTGTAGTATGGAGTAGTGAGTTCGATTCTAAGTCCAAGGCCAAGGTTGTTAGTCCCGAAACCCGTAATTCAGCGATTGCCTTACAGAGTAATGCCGCGCCCCATATGTAAAAGGCCATCGTAACATTCACTTACTGAGTGACAAAAGAATTAGGTTATGGGAACTTTGGTGCAAATCATCTCCACGCGGATTTGGCACACCGACACCGCCGCCGTTGCTTCTGACAGAAAAAACTTTGAATTTATTCAGACATGCAAAACTCGCTTCCAGAGGGGCATCGCATCACTCATGTTCGTCCCGATTCAGCCTCGATGGCAAGTCTCGGCATCACATTGTTGTAAGCAACTGCATCGAATCGACTGAGACTGCTTGATTTAGTATCGGAACTGTGGAGAGATCTTCGAAAATGGCACTAGAAAATAGGAGGTGATTAGCACTTTTTTTTGAGGAAGGAATCGATAAGTTGTTAGGTAGACTGTCTATTATGTTTTTCCCATAAATGGATTGCATTTTAATGCAGTTAATCTGCTTACATAGGCTCTAGTATGTATTATCGTATTTTATACCTCATTGAATTAGCTCGATGTAAAAGTGAAAAAGAATTAAACCAATTTAGGACGTCCCTTTATATTTTTACTACACTATTGGCTTTTCTTGTCTGCGTCCCAAACAGTCTTGCAGAATCGACAGACAAAACCAGATCTTCTTCTACTTCTCAAAATAAAAAAGAGACTATTCAATTAGCTGAGAAAAAAGAAACGAAGAATACAGTAGAGCTTCCTAACACAAGTAATCCTCGTGGCATGTTTTCAGATGATGATAAAGTCAATACTGAATCCATTGAATCAGCGTCAAAAGTAGAGATCAGAGGGCTAGTCAAGCCAATTCGGGAAATGACATTATCGAGTACCAGAATCGCTAGAATATCTGAAATTAATTTCAAAGAAGGTGATTCTTTCAAACAAGGTGAAAAGCTCGTTCGATTTAATTGTCTTCAACAAAAAGCGGAAGAAAGAGCGGCGGAAGCAGATGCTTTGACTAGAGAAGCGGTTTTTAAGAATAATCAAGATTTATCAAAATTTAACGCAGTAGGTTCTCTTGAGCTTGAACTATCCAAATCTCAGTATGAAAAAGCGCAAGCGGATCTCAATGTACTAACGATTCGAAATTGGGATTGTGCAATCAAAGCACCATGGAATGGACGAGTGACCGAAGTTAAAGCGCATGCGCTTGAAGTGGTTGAGCCTGGTCGTGAAATCATGCAAATTTTAGATGATAGTAGTCTTGAAATTGAAATGATTGTCCCATCAAAGTGGCTTGCTTGGTTACAACCCGGAGTGAGTTGTCCAATTATCATTGATGAAACGGGTAAAAGTTATGAGATCTATATTTCAAGAATAGGCGCTCGTGTTGATCCCGTTTCACAGACACTACGGATTTTTGCAAGTTTTAAGGATAATGTGCCGGATATATTAGCAGGCATGAGTGGAAAAGCTGTTTTTAACTTTCCCCATTAGATCATGGTAGATAAGCCACAAGGTGAATCCAATCAAACCTTATCAACATTGTTGCAACTCGAGTCCGATGCGCGCAGTTCTGTTGATTTGCTTTCGTTTCACTATTTTATCGTTAATGAGACCCGGCGACTCATCCACTATCGATATGCCGTTCTTTTCAAGGCAACTGGATCCAAGAATGTACACTTTGAAGCCATAAGAATCTCTGGTGGTACTTTAGTTGATCGCACAACTCCAAAAATTTATTGGATGGAGCAGGTCATTCAGTATCTGAGTAAGAGAAATGATAATGAGCAGCTCGTAAAAATTGTACCTGAGCAACTTTCAGAAGAGCTTCAACAGGATTGGAAGAATCTGTCTTTACCCTATCCAATATGGATATCCTTAAAGCTACCAGATGGCTCTATTATCGGTTCTCTTTGGCTTGAGAGAGAATCTGTTTGGAGTGATGAAGAACTTTTCTTACTTCGACACTTAGCCGATGTGTACGCACATGCTTGGGGGTACTTCAACAATTTGCAGCGGCTTTTTAAGTCATGGCTTCTGTCACGAAAAATATTGTGGAGAATGCTGTTCTTGATATTGGCGCTATTGGTTATTCCGGTTCAAAACAGCACATTAGGTCCTGTGGAGGTTGTGGCCAAAGACCCCTTAGTCATCAGCGCACCTATTGATGGTGTGATTGCATCAATTGCGGTTGAGCCCAATGAAATGATTACTCGTGGGCAGCTACTACTGAGTTATGAAGATACAAACTATCGGAATGAGTATGCTATTACGGAACAATCGCTTGTTGTTGCTCAAGCCGAACTGAAGAAAGTGACGCAAGGGGCGTTTGGAGACCCGCGGAATAATGCAGAAGTGGCATTGCTTAAGGCAAAAGTTGATTTGGCGGTTATTAAAAAGAACTTTGCTAAAGAAATGCTGGATCACATGCATATCATTGCAGAAAAGGATGGTTTATTACTTTTTAACGACAAAGCTGAATTAATTGGTCGCCCTATTTCTACCGGTGAAAGATTAATGGAAGTCGCAGAAATCGATAAAGTGATGTTACTGATTTACTTACCGGTTGAAAACAATATTGATTTTCGATCAGGTGCTCCTGTAAAAGTTTTTCTGGATGTTGATCCCTTGCATTCGATTGATGCAACAGTAACGTATGTAAATTATCGTGCAGAAGTCACTCCGGGAGAAATGTTGGCTTATCGCGTAGAAGCCGCAACAACCGAAGAATTGAGCAATTTACGAATTGGATGGCAAGGAACTGCAAAAATTTACGGCGAAAATGTCAGTTTGTTTTTTTATCTTTTTAAACGCCCGTTGTCTTCAATCCGTCAATATTTGGGCTTCTAACTAATGTTTCCAAATGATGTCTTGGAACTACCTCAATTACGCGAGGATATCCAAATATCCATCGCGTCAAATAGCTATGATGGGTCCAAGAATTGGACCCTTTATGATCCGATAAATAATCGTTTTTATCGGGTTAGCGCGCTGGTATATCACCTGTTGAGTAATTGGGTGTTGGGAAATAGCCGGGATTTAATTCAATACGTAGAATCCAATACTACATTTCTTCCTACTCCAGGAGATGTGTCAGAGTTAATTGGTTTTTTACATACAAATCAATTAACGATTCAGTCTTGCTCGCAACAATTCGATTTTTATTTAAAGCAGCATCAAGCATTGCACCAGAATCTCTTGCGAAGAGTCTTGGCGCATTATCTTTTTTTTCGAATACCGCTATTTAGACCCGATGCATTTCTTAATCGTACATATCCCTTTATCAAGAAATTTTATTCAAAAGCATTTACATACTCTGCTTTATTAGTTGCATCATTGGGCGTTTATTTTGTTTCAAGGCAATGGGATATATTTGTTAACACATTTTTGCATTTTTTTACTCTTGAAGGTGCATTGATATACCTATTGGCGTTGATTGGAACAAAGATTATTCATGAGGCAGGGCATACATACACGGCAAAACATTATGGGTGTCGGGTTCCAAGCATCGGGATAGCATTTATGGTCATGATTCCGATGTTGTACAGCGACATGTCTGATACGTGGCGGCTCAATGATAAGAAGCAAAGAATACATGTGGCAGCGGCTGGAATCATCAATGAATTAATACTTGCAGGGATCTGTTTATTTGTATGGTCATTTTTACCCGATGGCACGCTACGGAGTGTTTGTTTTATCGTTGCAACGACCAGTATCGTCAGTAGTTTGGTAATTAATCTAACGCCATTTATGCGCTTTGATGGCTATTATATTTTGTCGGATTGGTGGGGTATTGAGAATCTACAGCAGCGCTCATTTATTCTGGCGCAATGGAAATTGCGCCAGTTGCTGTTTGGTAGAATTGAAGAAAAACCCGAGCATTTTTCTCCGAACCTGGAGTTTAAGCTCTTATGCTATGCATGGGCTACCTGGTTGTATCGATTGCTTCTGTATTTAGGCATTGCTCTGCTGGTTTATCATTTCTTTTTTAAATTGCTAGGGTTGATTCTTTTTATAGTCGAAATATTTTATTTTATTGTGATGCCTATTTACAAAGAATTGAAGCGATGGTGGATATTAAAGAATGAAATTCAGAAAAATGCTCGAATAAAGCTATGTTTTTCAACTTTGATCATTGTGATAGGGCTGTTGTTGTTTCCTTGGAATTCCCAGATTTATTTGCCCGGATTATTAACATCAGCAAATTACGCTTCAATCTATTCACCGGAGTCGGCTCAGATTATTTCTATCGATATTGAGCGTGGACAAAAGGTATTGAAAGATCAGGTGTTAATGGTATTGCGGTCACCCTTAATCGACAGTGAGATTGAGTTGACGCAGAAACAACTGGCATTACTTAAGCTTCGCGCTGCAAGAGCAGTAGCAAATCGTCAAGATCAAGATGATTTGCAGGTAATCTTGGAACAGATTACATTGGAATCTGGAAAATTGGAGGGTCTTGAGAAGCGGAGGGCTAAATTAATCTTGCGTGCTCCTTTCTCCGGAGTGGTATCGGAGATGGATCATACTTTAAGATCACAACAGTGGCTAAGTAATACGTCTCCACTTTTCTTTATTGTTGATTCTGAGGTGGCTGAAATAAAAAGCATGGCTTCAGTCAGTGAGTTAAATAGAATAGAAATTGGTCAAGTAGCAACATTTTATCCTGAGGATCCTCAAATACCGAAAGTAATGGGTTCTATCAGCAGGATTGATTGGGGAAATATCAAGGATCTTGATTTGACCTATTTTTCCTCTCAATATGGTGGTGGAGTTGCTGTGAAGGCTCATAAAGATGGTAAAGCTATTCCCGAGAATACAGCTTATGCAATCAAGTTGAGTAATATTTCATCGGCTGTACCAAACCGGGAAATTAGAGGTAATATATGCATTGAAGGACGGCCGGTTTCTTTGATTAAAAGACTGTACGAGCTTGTGTTGTCAGTCATCATAAGAGAAAGTGTATTTTAATTTTGATCAGAGGAATCAGTTTTCTTCTCAATCGAGTACAACAGCTATAAAACTATAGCAAACCCTATCTTAGAAATTACTGCTAATGAATTCGCTACGTGGAAAAGTCGCCATTGTTACTGGCTCATCGAGAGGAATCGGTGCAGAAATTGCGCTTACTTTATCTCATGCAGGGGGAAAAGTAGTCATCAATTATATTGAGAATAAGTCAGCCGCTGACGAAGTTTGTCGTGTAATTCTCGATGCTGGAGGCGAGTGCCTTGCAGTGCAAGCCGATGTGAGTAATTCGGATGAAGTACGAAAACTATTTGATGCGACTTTAGAGCATTTTAAGCAAATTGATATCCTTGTGAATAACGCCGGAATACTGCTATTTAAGGAAATAGCCGAAATCCGGGATGATGAGCTCGACCGTATCGTTGACGTGAATTTCAAAAGCGTTTTTTATACGTTGCGCGAAGCGGCAACAAGGCTCGCCGACCATGGGCGTGTGGTGAATATTTCGAGTACGGTAACGCGCCTGATGCTGCCGAAATACGGCGCGTATGCTGCAACTAAAGCTGCCGTGGAGCAATTGACGCGGATTTTCGCGCGCGAAATGGGGAAAAGAGGCATCACGGCCAATACCGTTTCGCCGGGTCCGGTCGATACGGAACTATTCCGTGCAGGTAAAACCGCAACGGATATCGAACGCATGACGGCGATGGCGGCGTTGAACAGGCTTGGCAGCACGGATGATATCGCTCAAGTTGTATTGTTTTTGGTCAGTGACGAAGCCCGCTGGGTAACGGGACAGGATATTGGCGTCAATGGTGGAATTATTTAATGGATAGTAATGGAGAGTCAAATGCGTATCGGCGTGCCTAAGGAAATTAAAATTCATGAATCCCGTGTGGGACTGACGCCGACGGCCGTGCGTGAACTGGTTGCCAATGGCCACCATGTGATGGTGGAAACGAATGTCGGGATTCGGATTGATTTGGGGGATGACAAATATTTGGCGGCTGGCGCCGAAATCGTTGAAACGCCGCAGGAGATTTATGCCAAGGCCGATCTGATTGTTAAAGTGAAGGAACCGCAATCATCAGAAATTCCATTATTGCGGGAAGGGCAGGTGTTATTTACCTATTTACATTTAGCCCCAGATCCGGTGCAAGCGAACGGTTTGATAGATTCCGGCTGCATCGCCATCGCCTACGAAACCGTGACCGATAGCTACGGTGGCTTGCCGTTGCTGGCGCCAATGAGTGAAGTGGCTGGCCGTATGGCAATTCAGGCTGGTGCTCATGCACTCGAGCTGGATCAAGGCGGGCGCGGCATGTTGCTTGGTGGGGTATCTGGCGTGCCTGCTGCGCGCGTCGTGGTCATCGGTGGTGGCGTGGTCGGCACCAATGCTGCGCGCGTGGCGATGGGGGTGGAAGCGCATGTGACGGTGCTGGACAAATCCATTCATCGTCTGCAGCAATTGGATTTCCAATACGGATCAAGAATCAACACCGTTTTCTCGACAGTGGATGCGCTGGAAGAGTATGTCGCTACCGCAGATCTGGTCATCGGCGCCGTGCTGGTTCCCGGTGGAGCAGCACCTAAGCTGGTCAGCCGTGAGCTGGTCAGCCGTATGAATCGGGGCGCTGTACTGGTGGATGTTGCTATTGATCAAGGCGGTTGCTTTGCCACTTCCAAACCCACCACGCTGGCGGATCCTATTTTTACCGTGAATGGCGTGGTGCATTATTGTGTTTCCAATATGCCCGGTGCTGTTGCAAGGACTTCCACCTTTGCACTCAATAACGCGACCTTACCCTTTGTCATCGCACTCGCGAACAAAGGTTATCGCAAAGCACTGATTGACGATCCGCATTTGCGCAACGGATTGAATGTGTATCGCGGAAAACTGACTCATGAAGCGGCAGCGCGGGATTTAGGATTGACGTATTCATCTGCGGTGGATGTGTTGGTATAGATTTAAGGTGGATTGCGAGACACTTTACCGAAGTCCATCACTCAATATTCTGCACCTGCTCACGCATTTGTTCGATCAGTACCTTGAGTTCCATTGAGATGCGGGATATTTCCAAGTCCACTGATTTTGAGCCGATGGTGTTGGCCTCGCGATTCAGTTCCTGCATCATGAAATCGAGTCGCTTGCCGACCGAGCCGCCTTTGTTCAAAATGCGTTCCACTTCTTCCAGATGGGTTTGCAGACGGGAAAGTTCTTCGTCGACATCGATTTTTCCGGCAAACAGCGTGATTTCCTGACGGATGCGTTCATCTTCCTGATTTCCCAGGATTTCCTCGATGCGGGTGCGCAGCTTTTCTTCGAAAGCGGCGACCAGGGCGGGAATGCGCGGAGATGCGGTGATTAAGAGCTGGCGCATTTGATCAAGGCGTTCCAGTAAAACAGATTTCAATTTATTGCCTTCGCGCACCCGGGAGGCTTTTAAATCCTCAAGTGCCGTCTGCAAGAGTGTCATGATCAATTCACCAAGTTCTTCACTGGATAAATTGTCGTTTCCCAGCATGCCCGGCCATTTCAGGATTTCCGCTACTGTCAGCGACTGTGCCGCGGGGTGCAGTGTTTTAATCGTTTGATCAAGTTGCAAAAGCTTCTCCAGCAGTGCGTGGTCTAGTTGCTGATTGTTTTCAGTTTGCGTGGAAGGGGAAAAATTAAGGCGGCATTCGATTTTTCCGCGATTCAGTTGCGCGGACAACAACTCGCGCATGACAGGTTCTTGTTTGCGAAAGTCATCCGGTAGACGAAACTGGATGTCCAAATAGCGATTGTTGACCGAGCGTATCTCCAGACTGATAGATCCATGAGGAGTTTCTTGAGTGGTCGTTGCATAGCCTGTCATGCTGAAAATCATGATGATGGTGTTTCCGCGGTTAAGAATCGAGAATCAATGAATAAACTGAGTAAGTCATAATTACAAGCGACCGGAGCCGGTTTCTGGTCTAGCAAGCCGGTCACCGTAAAGGGCGATGCTTTGTTGTTCGGATCAAATATTACCTGGCTGGCATCGACGTATTTGTAATCTCCCGGCGCGTTGAGCCGCCAGAGATTGGGTATTTCGTGGTAGGGCTGTTGCAAGCAGTATGCCTGCGTGTCGCCATGAATCAACAAAACTGGTTTCTTAAAATGCGCTGCTTTGTGTTTAATCAGGTCACGCATTAATCGATAACCATCGCATTCCGTGCGATGGTCAAGGGTACACAGGGGCTTGGTATGATCGAAAATAAAAATGTCTGCGTGAAAAGCAATGACCACCGCTTGCGCGGATTCTGCTGACTGAAATAATTGATCCAACCATTTCTCATTGAATTGGTCGCGAATGTCAGCTTCATCCAAGGCCTGCTGGATATTGCTGCGAGAAATCTCATTTCTGCCATTGTTGGTGCCGGGGATATGCAAGGTGGCGAAAATCAGCTGATCTATCATCCAGCGGGCATTATCAATAAAACCCTCCTGTCGAACAAACCCTGGGATGTCTTGTGAGAGACGAAGTTCATCCTGGTGAAAAAACAGCTGGCGCAAATACTGCAATCGTTCCAATTCGTCATGGCGTGACGATAGATTGAATCGATCGCAGTCTGTCCAGTCATTGTCGCCGGGCGTGTAGACGGTCTTGTGCGGATTCAGATAGGCAATTTGCCGATAGTGTTCTTTATAGAGCTCATCGGTGCAACTTAACCGACCTTTCTTAAAATCGCCCAGATGAATCAGTACGGGGGGATTGAGTGCCTTAATGGCAGCGGCTATCGCACCACCAGGTTGTTCCAGCAGCGCATATTCGATGTCGGTGTACGGCATGTCGGCTATGACTGCAAACCGGGTCAATTTTTCTGCGCTTGCTTGGTCTAAATCACCGGCCAGTGCAGGTGACGTGAGCAGGATCAGCGATAGAAGAAACTGCGGCCATGGCATCATGCGTGCTGTCACTATCCATTCATATGGTTCTGAAAAACCAGACCGGCATGTTCGCGGAGTTTATGAAAGCGAATTGCCGGCCAATTTTCCTGCGCCACACTCAGTTCTGCGCCAAATGATGCCAGGAAAGTGGGCGCATCCACGGCATCGTAAGCAATGCGGTGTGCATTCGCTTCTATAAAGCGTTGCAATTCACGCGGATCTTCTGACGTAATCCAACGCGCTAATTGGTATTTAGCGGGCGCAATACGCGCGGCAACGGCATATTCATGCTGCAAACGATGTGTCACCACTTCAAATTGCAGAGTGCCCACAGCGCCGAGCAACAGCATATTGCCTAAATGTGGTCGGAATACCTGGATAGCGCCTTCTTCACCCAGTTGTGCCAATCCCAGCTTAAGTTGTTTGCTGCGCAACGGGTCGGCAATTTCCACCGTGCGGAAAATTTCCGGTGCAAAAAAGGGCAGACCGGTGAATTGCAATACTTCACCTTCGGTCAACGTATCGCCCAGTTGCAGTGTGCCGTGATTGGGTATGCCGATGATGTCGCCTGGATAGCCTTCTTCGAGAATGTCGCGGCGCTGGGATAGAAACGATACGACCGTGCTGGTACGGATATCTTTGCCGCTACGCGCGACTTTTAAATTCATGCCGCGCTTGAAATGACCCGAACAAATACGCACAAATGCAATCCGGTCGCGGTGGGCCAGATTCATATTGGCTTGGATTTTAAATACCATGCCGGAGAATTTCTGCTCATCGGGAAAAACTTCCCGCTGAATGGCATTGCGTGATTCGGGTGGCGGAGCCAGATCGACGAGGGCATCCAGAATTTCCCGCACACCAAAGTTATTGATGGCCGAACCAAAGAATACGGGGGTTTGTTTGCCGGCCAGGAATTCCTCATGATCAAAAGCAGGCGAAGCGCCTCTGATCAAATCAATGGCTTGCAATGCATCGGACAGATCGTTGCCAAAGCGTGTATGCAGGGAAGGATTGTCAAAATGAGCGATGACTTCCTCGTCGGTGACGCGGTCTGATCCGGGTTGGAATACGCGCATACTGTCGTTTTGCAAGTCGCACACGCCATGGAAATTTTTTCCCATACCGACAGGCCAGGTAAACGGAACGGTCGACATTCCCAGAGTGCGCTCGATTTCGTCAATCAAATCCAGTGGTTCGCGCACTTCGCGGTCCATTTTGTTGACAAATGTCACAATGGGCGTGTTGCGTGCGCGGCAAACCTCCAATAAACGCAATGTTTGCGCTTCCACTCCATTCGCGGCATCGATCACCATCAGCGCCGCATCTACGGCGGTGAGCACGCGATACGTGTCCTCAGAAAAATCCTGGTGACCGGGAGTATCCAGTAAATTGATCACGCAATCGCGGTATTCCATTTGCATCACCGAACTGGCGACTGAGATGCCGCGCTGCTTTTCGATTTCCATCCAATCAGAAGTGGCGTGACGACTGGCTTTACGTGCCTTGACGCTACCTGCAATATGGATGGCGCCCGCAAACATGAGCAGTTTTTCGGTCAATGTGGTTTTGCCCGCGTCCGGGTGTGAAATGATGGCAAAAGTGCGGCGGCGAGCGACTTCGGTATTAATGCTCATAATTTACAGAGTTTTTTTCCTGTGAATAAAGATAACAATGTGTAGTATGCGTTGAGCTGAATGCACTGATCGGCGGGTAAGATTCCCGGCAAATCGGCATTGCTTGCGGACAACGGGGATGAAAATGGCAACCGGAAGGTGGCGTAGCCGGCGAAGGCATGTCTCCTTTTAAATGAATAACCTGTTGATCTGCATGTGGTTTGATCTGCGGAACCGATGACAGTAACGCCTGCGTGTACGGGTGTCTTGGGTTCCCGATCACCTCATCGATATGCCCACGCTCGATAATCCTGCCCAGATACATGACAGCAACCTCATCAGCCAAATATTCTACAACAGCGATATTGTGGGTAATAAACAAAAATGCAAGTCCTAAATTATTTTGCAGTGATTTGAGCAGATTTAAAATTTGCGCCTGTACGGACACATCCAAGGCGCTGGTAGGTTCATCGCAAATCAACAGCTTGGGATTAACAGCCAAAGCACGGGCTATTGCGATGCGTTGTCGCTGACCGCCGGAGAATTCATGCGGAAAACGCCATTTTACATCAGTAGGTAGACCAACACGCTGCAATAATGCGTCAATCTCTTGTTCCCTGGTATGTGCCGATGCTTTGCCATCTGAGTGATGAGGTGCGCCAATATTCAATGCATCCATGCCTTCTTGCAGAATTTCTATGATCCGCATGCGCGGATTCAAGGAAGCATAGGGGTCCTGGAAAATGATCTGAAATTGCGCGCGAATTGGCAGCAATTGACTGCGCCTCAGTGCCACTAATTCCTGATCTTTGAAACGCACACTGCCATCTGTCGGCTGAATTAATTGCAGGATGCTTTTGCCGATGGTGGTTTTGCCGCAGCCGGATTCGCCGACCAGCGCCAGGGTTTTGCCCGCAGAAATGGAAAAGGAAACGCCATCCACGGCTTTTACGTGGCCGACGACTCGCTTGAATATGCCTTTGCGAATGGGAAAATGCACTTTCAGGCCGGTGACCCGTAACAAAGTGTCATCGGCAGTGAACGAGCCTGCAGCTTTCTGGGTGGCGGGTTGAATAGCGTTATCCGCCTTTAGATTGTGGGTGGCATGTCTGTGGTTTTGATCAAAAAGATGACATCTGACTTGATGGTCATCACCCAGCGTGTGCCATTGAGGAATCGATTGACGGCATACATCCAAAGCCTGATTGCAGCGCTCGGCAAAGCGGCAACCGCTAAATTGTTGCGCCAGCGATGGCACATTGCCTTGAATCACGGCCAATGCCTGATCGCGCTTGTGCTTCTCGGGCAGGGAGGCAAATAACTGCCTTGAATAAGGATGCGCAGGGTGATGGAAGAAATCATCCCGGGTTGCCTGTTCGACAATTTCGCCGGCATACATGACAGCGACGCGTTGCGCCATCTCGGCAACGACTCCCAAATCATGGGTGATCAGTAAAATGGCCATGCGATTGCGTTGCTGAATCTGACGCATCAAATCGAGCACTTGCGCCTGAATGGTGACGTCCAGTGCTGTGGTCGGTTCATCCGCAATCAGCAATTCAGGTTCCCCGGCAAGCGCCATGGCAATCATGACGCGCTGTTTCATGCCGCCGGAAAACTGGAACGGGTACTCATGCATGCGCCGAGGCGCATCGGGAATGCCCACTTGCTCAAGCAATTCCAGAATTCTCGCCTGGGCAGCTGGGCGGGATAAATTTAAATGCTGCTTCAGAACCTCGTAAATTTGTTCCGCGATGGTCATCACCGGGTTGAGGCTCAGCATGGGTTCCTGAAAAATCATGCTGATGTGCTTGCCGCGAATTTTGCGCATCTCCATTTCAGGTAGTTGCAGCACGTCGATGTCGTTGATTTTGATCTGACCTGCGACGATCTCGCCGACATCGGGCAGCAAGCGCATAATCGACAACGCAGTCATCGATTTGCCACAGCCGGATTCACCCAATAAGGCGAATGTTTCACCGGCTGAGATGGCGAGCGATAATCCATCCACTGCTCGCACCGGCCTGTTGCCGGTATGCAGCAGGGTTTGCAGATTTTCTATGGCCAATAAGGTTTTCATGGACGATGAAAAGGCTCTGATGGCGTGGTGGTTTGCGCTGGTTTATTTAGTGCGACGGTTTCTTTTTTTTCCATGCGCTGAAAGAAATGGCTTTTTCTTAGTGTACGGGTGCGTGGATCCAGCGCATTCTGTACCGCATCCGCGAACAGATTGGCGCTGAGTACCAATGCAAACATAAAACTGAAGGCTGCCAGCAATGCCCACCAGACCATTGGTTCGCGTGCCATTTCCATTCGTGCAGCGTTAATCATGGTGCCAAAACTGATCATGGACGGATCAACGCCAACGCCAACATAAGATAAAACCGCTTCCGCCAGCACCAAGCCGCTAAAATCCATCACTGTGGCAATCAGCACAATGTGCATCACGTTCGGCAGGATATGTCGGCTGATGATGCGCCAATGCGAAACACCAAACGCATGCGCTGCCTGAATATATTCCAGTTCGCGCAATTTTAGCGTTTCGCCACGCAGCAGGCGGCATAGGCCAGTCCAACTGGTGATGCCGAGGATGATGCAAAGAAACAGCAAGCGCAGATCAGCGCGCGATGCAATGGTTTCGAACAATTCCGGATGGGTTTCGATGTACACCTGCATCATCAGCACGGCGGCGGCTATCAGTAATACGCTGGGAATGGAGTTCAACGTGGTATAGATATATTGAATGACATCGTCGACCCAACCCCTGAAATAACCCGCCATGATGCCCAGTAGCAGTGCGAATGGCAGCATGATCAGGGTCGTCAATGTACCGATCACCAGAGCAACGCGAATACTTTTCAGGGATTGATAGAGCACATCATTGCCCACTTTATCTGTGCCAAACACATGATAATGCGTTGCCAGCATGCACACGCAGCCAAAAATCAAGAAAAGAACCAGTAGGGTGATCAGAATCGCATGCCAAGGTATTTCAGTGGTTCGGCGCCAAATGGCTGTCAGGCTTTGAGCGAGATTTTGCTGATGTTGCCGGGCCAGCATGAAACCCAGGCAGACAGTGAATAGGCTCCAGGCCAGCAGGCCATAAGCTAAACCGCTTGCTGCGCGCCAGCCAATGTCGTTCATCCGCTCTGTTTCAGGGTTTTGTAAGTGCGCTCCCCCATATTCAAGCCGTGCGAAGGCTCGAACCTTTCTGCCATCCGCAAGCTCAATCGTTTCTTTGGCATAAAGATGGGCTGCCAGTGGCGCAGAATAAGTTTTCTCCACTTGCGTGCGTAGCGGTGTGACCAACAGATCGAGCAGGCTCAGCACGTCAACGCTATAAATCTTTTCGCCTTGCTGGGTTGTATTCTCAAGTGCCGGGCGGAAATGAATGGTATCCAGAAAGCCGATGCCCAAAAAAAAGATCAGCACCGTGAAAGCCGACATGCCGCTCGCACTATGTCCAACCCTTTTCCATGAAGCCAATAAATGCGGATTTTTGCGCACATAGCCAATAAAAAACAGAATGATTACTACAAACAAATAAATCAGGGCATCTGTCCATAGAATAGTGGGGCTAAAGGGCATGGATGAGTGTATTCAAGAAAAGAGAAATCGCGGTAATTTTACGCTGATGACAATGCCCCTATCATAAAGGAATGTGAATACTTTTTGAAAATTTATCGGGGTGGTTTTGCCATTCTCTCAATGCACTCAAAACTAAGGAATCAACTGAACCAGCTTTTCCAATGAATAATCGATTCACGTTCGGAATCGGGACGATTGTCCCAGATAAATCGTTTGATTTTATGAATTTTCGGGGCAAATGGCTTCTATCTTACTCGTAGATCCTTTGGTATAGTGTTTTGAATCCAAACCAGAATTCACGTTATGTTGGTAGTGCAGATGAGTGAGGTGATCAATGTGATCAATCATTGAGACAATTTACTTTAATCTCATGGGATCGAATCAATGCGCAACGCAAACGCATATTCATCAAGAAAGCTAAGGCATATCAATAATAAGAGAAAAAACATGACCATAAAAAACATTTTTATCATCGATTCACGTGTTGCGGATTATCAATGATTGGTGGCAGTTTGATAATAAACAAATCAAAAATTCCGTGTAACCCAGAAAAAATTTGGCTTTCAATAAACAATTAATAACCTACTTTTTATAGACGAGAGATATATATGGCCATAATACAAGGAAGCGCCTCTTCTGAACCACTCCTAGGAACGATTAACAACGACACTATTTATGGTGCTGGCGGAAGTGACACTATCGATGGACTTGCCGGTACAGATACGGCCGTGATTTCAAGTGGCAGAGCCTTTTTTACCATTACCAATTTAAGTGGTGCGGTACGTGTCACCGAGAATGGATTGGCTGCTTTTCCTTATAAATACACCACAGTTCGGTTGCTCAACGTTGAGAAAGTACAATTTTTAGATTCGACCGAAACGATATTTTCCACGGCCAATAAAGTTATGTTGAGCGGATATAACTTTTTTTCATATCAATTTGTCGGTACTGCTGATAACGAGACTATTGATGGTGCTGGCGGAGATGATTGGATAGATGGCGGTGCAGGTACGGATACAGCCGTTTTCTTTGGCAACCGCAGCGATTTCAAAATTGTCAACTTGGAGGGTGCGGTACGTATCACTGGATTCAATACAGCGCCGTCTGATTATAACGGTTACACGGCTAAGCTGATCAATACAGAGCGTGTGCAGTTTGCTGATGATTTAGCACCGACAAATCTAAATTTGACGGCTAATAAAGTTATGCTGAGTGGATATAACTTTTTTTCATATCAATTTGTAGGTACTGCTGATAACGAGACTATTGATGGTGCTGGCGGAAATGATTGGATAGATGGTGGCGCGGGTACGGATACAGCCGTTTTCTTTGGCAACCGCAGTGATTTCAAAATTGTCAACTTGGAGGGCGCGGTACGTATCACTGGACTCAATACAGCGCCGTCTGATTATAACGGTTACACGGCTAAGCTGATCAATACGGAGCGCGTACAGTTTTTGGATTCGGTTGAAACAGTAACACCCACGATTAATAAAGTTATGCTGAGCGGATATAACTTTTTTTCATATCAATTTGTAGGTACTGCTGATAACGAGACTATTGATGGTGCTGGCGGAAATGATTGGATAGATGGTGGCGCGGGTACGGATACAGCCGTTTTCTTTGGCAACCGCA